>DAISHL010000055.1:0-9327 GCA_036822555.1 Bacteroidota bacterium
CTACACGCAGGGTTAGCCAGGAGCCATAGGTCTCACGCTTTTTAAAATAATAGCCGTAATGGTAATTTAAATTGCCCTTGGCTGCATTTTGAAAAAAGGAAGATTTTACCATTTCCTCGATCTGCCTTGGCGAATACCCAATGGCATAGTAGGCCCCAATTAAACTTCCAATAGAGGTGCCTGTGACATAATCTACGGGCACGTTGTATTCTTCAAGTGCTTTTAATACGCCTATATGAGCCAGTCCGCTGGAACCTCCGCCACTCAATACAACACCCACTCTTTGCGACCACATATGCTGAACGATCACAAAAAGCAGTAGAACTGAATATTTTAGACCCAATTTCAGCTATCTTAAAACTAACTTCTACAAAAGTAAACTTTATCTAAAAACTGTTATTAAACATGCATATATTTATTTATATTCGCTAGCTAATTAATTGTACAAGTGTTAAAATTTGTCTTAAAGAAGATCTTTTATGGAGTAGTTGTACTTCTGGGTGTAATTACCGCCATTTTCTTTTTGTTCAATATTTTACCCGGTGATCCTGCCACCATTATGCTTGGCCAAAGGGCCAACAAGGAAGCGGTAGATGCCATTCATCGCGACCTGGGTACCGACAAACCAATAGCTACCCAATATGTACATTACCTTAACGACCTCTCCCCTGTTTCATTTCATAACCATAAGGACCCTAACAGTCTTTGGTTCCTGAACCCTGAAAAATATGACTGGACCCCATTGTTCACCATCGGTGAAGAGAATGCCTGTGTTTTGAAATTGCCCTATCTGAGGCGCAGTTACATTACCAAACGAAATGTATCCGAGATCATATTAGATACCTTACCTGAAACCGCAGTGCTTGCCTTTACAGCCATCATTATTGCTTCCTGCATAGGCATATTCCTTGGCATTATTGCTGCCATAAAAAAGAACAGTTGGTTCGACAGGTTAACCTTTGTGCTAGCCACTGTTTTTGGAATGAGTGCCCCATCTTATTTGGTGGGATTGATCATGGCATGGCTCTTCGGCTATGTGCTGGCAGAATATACCGGTTTGTCTGCCGTTGGAAGTTTATACGATTACGATGAGTGGGAAGGCGAAAAACTGAATCTTAAGAATTTGATTTAGCCCGCCATAACTCTGGGGGTTCGTCCGCTTAGTATTGTTATTCAGTTAACACGTAGCTCGTTGCTGGATGTGCTTTCTCAGGATTACATACGTACCGCCAAAGCCAAAGGCTTAACCTTATATTCCATTATTGTGAAACACGCGTTAAAGAACGCCTTGAACCCGGTTGTAACAGCTATCTCCTGATTGTTTGCCGGATTAATGTCAGGTGCAGTGTTCGTAGAAAAAGTATTCAACTGGAAAGGCATAGGCTATGAGGTGGTTGAGGCGTTGAGCAAGAACGACCTTCCGGTGGTGATGGGTGCAACCCTTATTTTTGCAACCATATTTGTGATCACAAACATCATTGTGGACATTGCCTACGGCATTTTGGATCCACGTGTTAGAATTAAATAAGCATGAGTTTCAGAAGAAAAATTGTTGCGGGCAACTGGAAAATGAACAATTCATTGAACGAGGCCATGCAATTGGTGGATGGTATTTTGGCGCATTTAGACCAACGCACCACTACAGAGATCATCCTTTGCCCTGCAGCTACCTTTATAGGCCCTATTCATGAGCATTTGAAAGGATTGCATAAAATAAAGTTAGGTGCTCAAAATTGCAGCGAACATATTTCAGGAGCCTACACAGGAGAGGTTTCTGCCATAATGCTGCGCTCTGTGAACTGCGACTATGTGATCGTTGGACACAGTGAACGGAGAACTTATTTTAACGAGAACAGCAAACAATTGATCGATAAGATCAAGCGTGCGCTTGAGAATTCCATGGCTCCCATCTTTTGCATTGGCGAAAGCATTGAAGAACGCAAGAATGAAAAACATTTTGAACTTGTAAAACAACAATTGAAGGATGTGCTGGGTGCCTTTTCAAAGAAAGAACTTGATAATCTGATCATAGCCTATGAACCTGTATGGGCCATAGGTACGGGCTTAACAGCCACTGCTGCGCAGGCTCAGGAAATGCATGCCTTCATCCGTAAAACCATTGCAGAGATGTTTGATAATGAACTTGCCGCTGAAACTCCAATTTTATATGGAGGAAGCTGCAATGCACAAAACGCCGCAGAATTGTTTGCTTGTGCCGATGTGGATGGAGGATTGATAGGAGGCGCAAGTTTAAAGGCTCAGGATTTTTGTAAGATCATATCCTCGTTTTAATGCCTGCTTATTACCAATACACCTTTACGGTTACCCCGGCACAACCAGGCAGCGACATTTTAATTGCTGCTTTAGGTGAACTTGGATTTGAATCGTTTGTGGAGACCGACCAAGGTTTTGAAGCATACATCACGGAGGAAAATGATACGGAGTTCAATGACGGAATGCCTGCATTTGATGATTTCACATTCACCTATACAAAGCAACGCATAGAACAAACCAATTGGAATGCCGAGTGGGAAAAGAATTTTGAACCTGTACTTGTAGAGGATAAATTACTTATTCGTGCTCCTTTTCATGCACCCAACAGCTCTGTGGCACATGAAATTGTGATCATGCCAAAAATGAGTTTTGGAACAGGACATCACGATACCACCTGGCTCATGTGCAAGCAACTCTTTAACATGGACCTCAAAGGCAAAACAGTGTTAGATATGGGCTGTGGTACCGGAGTGCTGGCCATATTAGCTAAAAAACTGGGAGCCGGCAAAACCGTGGGCATTGATATTGACGAATGGAGCGTTGAGAACAGTATTGAGAATTGTACGAATAATGCATGCGCAGATATTGAGGTTAAACTGGGAGATAAAGAAGTGTTAGATGGCTATAGCAATTTTGACTGCATACTTGCCAACATCAATAAGAATGTATTAAAAGTGCAACTGCCTGTTTATGCCAAATTACTCAGCAAAGGCGGCACATTGCTTCTAAGTGGTTTCTTTAGCACCGATGTGGAAGAACTGCAGCAACACGCAGAACACGCAGGATTGAACTTCTTGCAAAGTTACACCCGCAACAATTGGGCGGTGATGAAATTGACCAAGTAAGTTTATTCAATTACAATTTTTCGAAAAAAGGATTTGGAGCCTGAATTTATTTGCATTAGATATACCCCTTTTGCGAATGAGTTCACATCAATATCAATAGTAGTTTTAGCCTGATTGCCAAAATCTGAGTACACCAATTCACTTAACAAGTTATAAATCTTTAATTCAAAAGTGCTCTTTTCTGTTGGTAGATAAAACTGTAAAAACAATTTATCTTTTACAGGATTAGGAAATACCTTCAGAGCAACATCAGTTTCGTGCGTACTTAAAGTGGTGCTTATGCCTGGTGCATAACCCAAACTGTCCGTTTTTACCACCCAGCTTTGACTCGTTGGATCTGGTGCATAAAACGGCACTCCGCATAGCAAATAGCCATTATCATTTGTTCTCTTAATATCAAAAAAAGACTCCTGAACCATGCCGCTAAAATTACTGTAGGTTTGGCTCCATAAGCTATCTCCTGCACTATTTACCTTTAACAGAACTCCATCTGCCGCTCCCCCAACCTTTCCATCTTTATAATAATAACAACCGGAAGCTGCAATACTTTCATCAGCATTAATAATCAATGAGGTCAAGTAATTCGTTGATCGGTTCTGCCCATAATTTTTTTGCCATATAATTGCTCCATTAGAACAATTCACTTTCAATAAATGCATTTTATAGGTAGGATTTGAATTCGGTTGTGAGAACCATCCTGCAAACATACCACCGGCATGCACTAAATAACCATTATTAACTCTCATTTGACCAAACACGCTAAGCCCGCTGTAGATCTCGTTATTCCACAGAACATTGCCTAAGGTATCCATACAAGCTAAAAACGATATTTGATTTTGAGGTACGGTTACATTTGATCCTCCAATGTAAAGTCGTTGGCTTACTTCATCATAACATGCTACCCTAACACTTCGGTTAATTAAATTTGTGAATTCTTTCACAGATAAAATATTTCCCGAACTGTCAATTTTAATAGCGCATGGCCGAGTTGGATAATTTGAATTATTGTATTCAAATTTGCTCCCAAAAAACCAAAATTCATTATCCTTTGTTTTAAATACAGAATTTAAATTATAGTTATAAATGCCATCACAATAAAATTTATTAAAATTTGTATCAAGTGTGCTTTTGTTTACTGATGTTATAATAACAACGGAAGCATTTGATGAATAACTAGCTCCACTCATTAGTAAAGTTCTATCACTAACATCCCATTGAAATGAGTTATTTAAGTAACTCAAATAATCATATGAGTTTATTAAATAACGCTTACGAGAAATTACAGTGCCAAATTGATCTAACAATTTAAAATCTATTCCTTGCTGAAAATTAGAGCTATCATTAAAGTAACTCGTTACAAAATATTGGTTATTTGAAAGCACGCGTTGCGAAAAAGCGCCACTTTTAACTCCTGAATTATAATTAAAATTGAAACCAGTTTGTGATAGTGCCAATTGAATAGCACAATTAAACAAGATCAAATATTTAAACGCTTTGGTGATGTTGAACTAAGTTATAAAAAAACACAAAATCTTCCAAGGTTAATTGCTTATGTTTTTAATTCCTGATCATCTTCAGGTATACCACCACATCTTTCAAATACGCACTTACTTCTTGATTCGTTTTACGCTGGATGATCAAATTAAATGTAGAGTATTGGCTGATAAAAGATGCTTTGCATGTTGCCGCAAGGGCATTGGATAGAACGGCTGCATAGGACACTTCATGAAACGCCGCGTTGATAAGCACGTCGTACTTCTTTGTAAGTAATTGTATAGCCTTGGCATTAGGCAGCCCTACAAAATTCTTATGCTGTTTTGTAAAAGTGATGTAATTCTTAATGGCGCTTTCTTTTACCTTAAGATCAATGTAGTATACATCTACCACTTTATCTGACTCGTAAATGAATTTATCAATCAGGTTCTTATTACTTGCGGTTTGCGCATCAATGATCAAGGCAACGGACTTAGCCTTATCCCATGGTACAAAGGCGGTGGCACTCTTGCTCCTGTTCTTTAGTTTAGATCGTAGTATCAGTTCTTTTATAGATCCCATAAGGGTATTGATGTATTGTACAATAGATTAAAGTGAACCTGTAACTTTTACTAATTCAGTGACCTATTATCATTCTTATTTGTTTACCAACCCCACAAACTTCTCCACGGTATCCTCCAGGTTCAGATTGCTTCTTCCGCCTGCAGCATTGATATGTCCGCCCCCATTGAAATGTGCCCTTGCAAACTTGTTCACATCCAATTTCCCTTTGCTCCTGAATGAGATCTTCACATAGCCGTCGGCTTCCATGAACAAGGCACAAAAGTTAATGCCCTTGATGGAGAAAGGATAATTCACCATGCCTTCGGTATCTCCCTTTTGATAGTTGAATTGCTTCAATTCTGCATCTGACAAAGAAATGTATGCTGTTTTATTGTCAGGCAATATATGCATCTTATTTAAGGCATAACCTAGTAATTTCATACGGTCTCTGCTATACGTATCGTATACAGCGCCATGCACATCGCTTGGCACCATGCCTGTTTTTAATAATTCAGAGAGGATCAGGTGAGTTTTATAAGTAACACTATTGAATCGGAAGGAGCCTGTATCGGTCATTAAACCTGTATACAAGCAGGCAGCAATTTTTTTATCGAGCATATTTTGGTGTCCCGTGCCTTTCATTAGGTCATACACCAATTCACAGGTACTGCAAGCTTTTACATCATGCAAATAATACGCAGCAAAAGGTTCCGGTTGCTGATGGTGATCTATCATGAACTTAGGAATATCCAATCCTTCAAGGTATTCACCCAATTTTTCAATACGTTTGAAATTATTGAAATCGAGAATAAAAATAAGGTCACATTTGCTTACAAAGCTCTTTACCTTTTTTTCGTGCGTTTGAAAGTTCAGGGCTTTTTTACTGTCCGGCATCCAGGCCAAAAACTGCGGAAAGGCATTAGGTACGATCACTTTCACGTCCTTTTTTAGTTTCTGGAGAAAAAGGCTTAGGGCCAGGCTGCTTCCCATAGCATCTCCATCAGGGTTCAAATGTGTTACAATGGCAATACGTTTGCTTTTTTTAATGGCATTGCCAAGTTTCTTATAACTGTCTCGTTTCATAGTGCTGTAAAATTACCACTATTTATTGGGCATGCCAATGCATTATTAAATTTGGATAAACCACCCCTAATAATTACCTTTGCGCCCTATTTTAAAGAAAAATGGTAGGAAACATCACATTTACAATGATCAAGCCTGATGCTGTTGAAGCTAACAACATAGGCCCAATTTTAGCCATGATCAACAAGGCCGGTTTCAGGATCGTTGCCATGAAATACATGCGCTTAACCAAGGCTCAAGCCGGTTTGTTCTATGAGGTTCATAAAGAGCGTCCGTTCTATGGAGAATTGACCGAATACATGAGTTCAGGACCATTTGTAGCTGCGGTTCTTGAAAAAGACAATGCAGTTGCTGATTACAGAAAATTGATAGGTGCTACTGATCCTACAAAGGCAGAAGACGGCACCATCCGTAAATTGTTTGCAAAATCCATAGCTGCCAACGCGGTGCATGGAAGCGACAGCGACGAGAACGCGGCCATTGAAGCCAACTTCTTCTTCTCGCAGCTAGAAAGATTCTAAATTAAAAAGATCCTGACCCATAACGTCAGGATTTTTTGTTCGCCCCTGGCGAATGGAGTTATTCACAAATGCAGCGTTTTTATTAAGAACAAACAATGCCCACTAATTGATTTTTTAATTTTGTTTCATCAAATTTTATAGCCGTTATGGAATCTTTAGAGAAAGTAAATGCAAGTTATGAAGCGCAGTTGAATGATTGGATAGATCACGAAAAAGCAGCGCTTGACCTTATCAACTATGTTGGAAAGCTTTGGTTTGACAAATCTGTTGAATTGATCCTTTTCCGCAATCAATTGAAAGACTGACGCGCAAGTGAGACCATGAACCTACACTTGTATACAAAGAACATTGTAAAAAAGCCTATTACGGTGTATGATACAGTAATGCTGGCCAGCGAAATATACAAAAGCAATGTTGGTGCAGGCCGTGTTGATATTGGTAAACTTGCTTTTGAGTGGCACAATGAAAAAGCAAACTATAAATCTGCAGGAGATTTCATTAACGATAAATTAAAGGAAATGGTTGGCAACAAAACCACCATTACTCCTAAAGATGTTGTATTGTTCGGCTTCGGGCGAATTGGCCGTTTGGCAGCGCGCGAGCTTATTACTCTTGCCGGAAAAGGTGAACAATTGCGTTTGCGCGCCATTGTAACACGTGGCAGCAGCAATGAAGAGATCGTAAAGCGTGCCGACCTATTGCGCACCGATTCAGTACATGGACCATTTCCTGGTACAGTTATTGAGGATCTTGAGAACAAAGCTTTGATCATCAACGGACATACTGTTCACATGATCGACGCTAAAAATCCGGAAGATGTAGATTATACAAAATACGGCATCAACAATGCTCTATTGATCGACAACACTGGTGTGTTCCGTGATGATAAAGAATTAAGTCGCCACCTTCAAGCTAAAGGCATTGACAAGGTTTTATTGACTGCCCCTGCCAAAGGTGATGTGCCAAACGTAGTGCATGGTGTAAATCATGAGACGGTTGACCCTAAGAAACAACGCATCTTCTCTGCAGCCAGCTGTACAACCAATGCCATCATGCCTATCCTTTATGTGATAGACAAAGAACTAGGCATTCAAAAGGGACATATTGAAACAGTCCACTCGTATACTAACGACCAGAACTTATTGGATAACTACCACAAGAAATACCGTCGTGGCCGTTCTGCAGCCTTGAATATGGTGATCACGGAAACAGGTGCTGAAAGTGCTTTGAAAAAAGTATTACCTCATTTGTCAGGCAAATTCACCGCAAACTCCGTACGTGTACCAACCCCTAACGTATCTTTGGCTATTTTGAATCTGACCATCAATAAGGAAGTGACACGTGATGAAGTAAATGAGATCGTGAAGAAATATGCTTTGGAAGGCAAATTGGTTGAGCAGATCCAGTATGCATTCAGCAACGAACTTGTGAGCACTGATGTGATCGGAAACCCTTGCCCTAGTGTGTTCGATAGCCAGGCAACCATTATCTCTCCGGACAAGAAGAGCATTGTGCTTTACGTATGGTATGATAACGAATATGGCTATACACGTCAGGTGATCCGCTTCAGCAAACATATCAGCGAAGTAAGAAGACCTGTTTATTATTAATAAAAAACATAATTCATTTGAGGTCATACTGAATGTTCGCCAAGGCGAAACGAGGTATGACCTTTTATTTTAAATACACCTTATGTCACAATACCCGGAGACCGAATTGATACTTACCTCTGAAGGACGCGTGTACCATATCAATCTATTGAATGAGGACATTGCGGATAACGTGATCGTTGTTGGAGATCAAGGACGAGTATCTCAGATCTCAGCCTATTTCAGCAAGGTTGATTTTAAAACGGAACACCGCGAATTTGTTACACATACCGGATGGTTCAATGGCAAGCGTGTTACTGTATTAAGCACAGGCATTGGCACCGATAATGTTGACATTGTAATGAATGAGCTGGATGCGGCAGTGAATATAGACCCTAAAACACGAACACTTAACAAAAGCCTCCGCACACTCAACATTATAAGACTAGGCACCAGTGGTGCACTGCAAGGTGACATTCCGGTTAACGGATTGGTGGCAAGCACGCATGGTCTTGGGTTTGATGGTTTACTCAATTTTTACGACAATTTCAGAAGTATTAACGAAGATGCGATCAGTGAGGCGTTCATCAAGCATTCAGGCTGGATGAGCAATTTGCCATATCCTTATTGCGTGAAAGCATCTGATAGGTTATTGTCTAAATTCACTGATGAATTTAACAGAGGCATTACTGCTACAGCACCCGGATTTTATGGTCCGCAAGGCAGGCAAATACGCTTGAAAGCTGCAAAGCCCAACTTGAATGAATTGCTTACTGATTTTAATTTCGATGGCCATAAGATCACTAATTTTGAAATGGAAACGTCGGCATTGTATGGACTAGGTAAATTGCTTGGGCACGAATGTTTAACCGTATGCGTGATCATAGCCAACCGTGTGCGTAAAGAATTTACAAGCGACTATAAGAAGAGTGTAGAGGTACTGATAGTTAGTTGCGTTATTATTATTTCATATTGACA
>DAISHL010000056.1:0-9190 GCA_036822555.1 Bacteroidota bacterium
GAAATACCTGATTCACATCAAAAAAGACAGATCCTTGATTTCATAAAGTCACAAAAAGAGGGAATCATCAAAGTTATTTAATTCGTGCAGCATCAGTTTACCATAAAACTTAGCGGCATTGGAAAAAAGTTCAACAGGGAGTGGATCTTTAAGAATGTTGATCTGTCAATAGAACCCGGAAGCAAATGGGTGTTGCTGGGCGGCAATGGATCCGGTAAATCAACATTGCTACAGGTAATTACCGGCTATTTGCTCCCAGAGGCAGGTACCGTTTCTTACACCAAAAATTCCGAGAGTATCAAGCCTGAGCGTATCAACGAACTTATGTCCATGGCCTCACCTTACATTCAGCTCACCGAGGAATTCAGTTTGCCTGAACTGATAGACCATATCCGCATCTTTAAGCCTTTCTTAAGCAATTTATCTACCAAAGAGATTGTTAGCATCCTTCAGCTGGAACACGCCAAAGGCAAAGAGATCAGACACTTCTCAAGTGGCATGAAACAACGCGTAAAACTTGGTACTGCAATACTTGCTGATGCCCCCTTCCTTTTTTTGGATGAACCCTTAAGCAATCTTGATGCCAATGCCATTGCCTGGTACAAACAAATGATAGATACCTATGGAGCAAATAAGACCATCATGGTGTGTTCAAACGCCATAAAGGACGAATATGGCTTTTGTGAAAAAGAGGTAAATATTGCCGATTATAAATTGAAATAGCATTTCATTTTAAACAAATAGATATCTTTGTAACATGCAAAAAAGTTTAGACCTAGGAGACATGTTCATCATTGCATTTGTTGCACTTGTTTTTATTGGCGGGGCCTATACTGTTTTTAAATTCATGAGAAGTAAAGATTAATGGGAATACAGCAGTTCATATTGTTCCTGAATTTGGGAGGTGGCGAGGTTATCCTTATCCTGTTCGTGATCCTTTTGATGTTTGGCGGGAAAGGTATTCCGAGCATTGCCAAAACACTTGGTAAAGGCATCCGTGAATTCAAGAATGCAACCAACGATATACAACGCGATATACACAAAAGTACAGGAGGAATTACCGACCAGGTAAATGAACAAATTCAGGAGATAAAAAAAGAGATAGATTTTGAAAAAGATTAGTTTCTTGTTTCTGCTGATCTTCAGCACCGCCACATACGCCCAGAAAAAAGAAAAAATTGTTGTGAAACAGCAAGACCAGGTTTTCTTTTACAGAACCGGTGAGGTTCCTGACAGTATTATTAAAAAGAATGAATCCGATCTGTTCTTCCTTAAAATGAGTGAAGATAAAAAGGCCACTTTAGAGATCAGGCTAAAGAACGCCTCATTCTTGAGAACAACCGATGAGTTCTTGTTTAAATTAGCTTATACTCCCGGCATGCGCTATAGATGCATTTATCCGGTTGCGGAAGTTGCCAGTGGCCAAAAGAACTATAACCTGAAAAAAAGAGAACAATTACCTAATAAGATCAATATACAGGTTGACGGCGCAAATGAAGATGGATCAAAGGAGATCGTTATTCAACTGGTAGATATTAAAACAGAAAAGGTGCTGCTAAGCAACACCTTTATCTATCTCGAGAAATAAGTTACTATTTCATGTGTTTCAGATTCATGGCATACATCACAATGAATGCCACATCGATCAATAGCATTAATACAATGGTAATGATCACCGCGGCTTCTGCTGCCATCCCCATAGAGCCCATCATTGCCATGGCCTGCTTGCCTCCAAACAACATGAACACATAAGGGATAAGCTCTGTGGCTGTATATAAATAACAACCTACCTTTATTAAGATTATACATTTGAATTACTCCTAAAACACCTACGATCAGGAACAACAAACTCAAATAGGGCTGAATTTTGCCCATCACACTGTTTTGCTGTTCCATCAATTGTGCTTCAAACTGATCTGCAGTAGCAGGGCTAAATTGTCGCATCTGTTCAATATTCTCTAATTGCTTTTCAGGTGAATTCATAGCAATGCCGATCACAGAGAACAAGAACATTAATCCTGCACAAATAAAGGAAAGGATACATAATACCGTTAAAAACTGTGGTCTTTTTGGCTGCATTTCTGCTTCTTGCGAAAACTGTGTGTCTATTTGATTTTCCATACGATTCGTTTTGGGTAAAAATAAAAAAATCCCGGCATGTAGCCGGGACCTTTCATGTAGTTATTTTGCCTTTTAGTGAGCTTGAGTTGAATCTACAGCTTGCTCGATCATATTTTGTAATGACTCACGCAATTTAGCAGTATCTGCTAAGCTTTCCATCATTTCTTTACCTGCATCACCAATAGTGTCGTGTACTTTTTTAACACCTAATACAGTAGTAATAGAAAGAATTGTAGCAACCAACCCGATAACCATACCGGCAATACCCAATCCTTTTTTTCAACCACCTTTAGATGCTGCCATCATACCCATTACAGATAATCCGGTTCCAAGTAAACTTACGATTGTCCAGAAAATAGCCAAACCCATACCGCCACCTAATACAGCAGAAGCTGTGGCAATACCGGCAATAATGATCCATAATACTAACGCTACCAAGGCAATTACAAACCCTGCTACGTTTAATCCTTTACCGGCATTTGTTGGGGCCGGAGTTGATCCTGTGTTTTGTTACATGTTATAGTTTTTAATAGTTAATGATACAAAGAAAAACAATTTTAGATTTTTTAGAACTATTACAACGCATAGTTTTCAACATTTATCTAACTCAATTGGCTTTCCATAATTCAAAATTCTCTTTTTGTCGTTGTGATGCATTCAGATCCTGCACAATAGTGCTCTTAAAGAAATAGCTGCGAGCATTGCTGTCCGTAGCCAGATCAAACCTTTTTATGCGTTCATTGGAAATAACAGTTAGTTCAATACCATTTGACTCCGAATGGTAGTTAAGCAAGGCATTTAAATTATTTCTAACAACCATGCCATTGACGGCAATGATGTCATCGTTTGCGAACAGACCTGCCTTCCAAGCCGGGGAATATGGTGCAACCAGACTCACTTTTGCAAATGTTCCGTTGTCAATGGTTTTAAAGCCAAACAAACGTAAATTTAAAAGTGGATTATCGATCTTCTTTAGTTCTAGTCCCAGATACCTGAAACATGGAACCAAAGCCTCCTCAAAATCACTGGCACCCTTCACGTATGAATTGAAGAATGCCGTAAGGTCCTTGCCTGAATATTTTGAACATAAGTTCACGATATCATTATAACTGTACCCTACTCCTTTCTTTCCAAAATTCTGATACAGCTCAACACACACATCCTTCAACGAACGTGTATTGTCAGTTGCCTCCATGATCATCACATCCAACATAAATGCGATCAAACTTCCCTCATCATAAATATTTGTTTTTCGGTAAGGCGCTCCGGGAACATACCCATCCAGCCAGGTATCCCAACTGCTCTCAGCAACACTCAGGTTAAATCTGCCATAGTTGTTAAAGTGCTTGTCTAAACGTTCCTCCAGGGTTTCGAAATATTGCCCCAATTCAAAAGCACCGGAGCTGTACAAATTCTTATCACCATAATATGTTGTAAATCCTTCGTACACAAAGCCTGTTATGGCATAATTCTCACGGGTATAATTGTAAGGAAGCATTTCAAGGGGTCGTATGGTCTTTATATTCCATGCATGAAACAACTCATGGCAAGAAACACCGAGCAGATCTTCATACATTTTTCCATCATTCAATTCGTACCCCGGCCCCAGGGCAATAACCGTATTCTTAAAATGTTCTACACCATGATAGAACTTAAAGGGCGTGATCTGAAACAGAAAATGGTATTCGTCAAAAGGGAAAGATCCCCAAAACTTCAATAGATACTCTGTGAATTTGATAAAGTCTTGTTTGATCTTCTCAAAATTTTGTTTACAATCACCATTAAAATGATGATAGAATTTTACTGAATTCACCTCATAAAATTCAGTTTGAAGTTTTGCCGAGGCAATCAATGGCGACTCTGCCAATTCATCATAATTAGCAGCATACAGAATAGATCCATTTTTTTTCAATGAGCAAGCGATCTTATAATCCTGTGGTGCATCCACATGCAATTCGTAATTCTCATTTTCTCTTCCAACAATGTAAAAACAGCAGTGCACAGGATTCAGATAGATCTGTTCAACATCAGCATAGCAAGCCCCCGCATTCAGCTCCGCAGAATAATAACTATAGGTTACCTTTATATTAGAGGCTCCATGTGTTTCTATCTCCCATAGATCCTTATTAAGCTTGGTATGTTTAAGGGCAACCCCATTTGCATCAAAGGCCTCGAGCTTCTTTATATTCTTAGCAAAATTCCCTAATTCGTATCTACCGGGGCGCCACGCAGAAAGCTGCATCTGAATGGTGGCAGCGCCTTTGGTTTCAAACTCCATTGTAAAATACACATAATGAGAAGCAGGTTTTTTTTGAAAGATGGTATATTTGATCATAATAAAATGTTTAAAACAATAAGCATTTAAATTTATATATTTAATGTGTCATGAAAAAGGTTCTTCTTTCTTTATTTCTGATTGCCGGAACGTTGATAAGGTCTCAATCCATTGACTCATTGATCCGCATCTCATTTCATTCAGACAGCGACACAGAAAAGGTAAATTTATTTTACAACGAAGGCTTTTCTAACCGACTCAGATCGCCCCAGTATTCTTATGAATGTGCCAAACAAGCCGAGTATTTCGGTGCCAGGTCAGGTTCTTTGAAGCACTCTGCAAAAGCAAATAATTTATTAGGAGTGTTGTACTACAGAAAAGGCGACTTAAAAAGAGCTTTAGATTATCATCAAAAAGCACTTGAAGCAAGAGAAAATTCCAATGATGAACAAGGAATTGCCTTTAGCGAAACGAATTTGGGCAACATATATACTGATCTTAAAAAATATGAACTTGCCGAAAAATGTTACCTCAGAGCCCTTCAACTCAATGGCAAATTAGGTAATGACATACAAAGTGGAAGTTGTTATATAAACCTGGGAGTGCTTAAAATAGGCGAAGGCAAATTAAAAGATGCCGAGACCTATTTTTACAATGCCTACAAACTGGCTAAAAGATTAATGGACTATGAACTTGAAGCGCTCTGTCTGAATAATCTCTCGGTAATAAATATCGAGACCAAAAATTACGAGTCTGCCATTGGCAATTGCATGGATGCCCTAAAATTAAAAGAGATCATAGGTAATGAGATGGATAAGACCGATAGTTATATCAATCTTGCGAAGTCGTATCATTTCATGAACGATACGATAAACTGCAACATGTATCTAATAATAGCAGTAAGCTGTTGCAAAGTATTTGATTACCCTGATTCATAAATAACCCTATTGCAATTGATATCTATGATCTTTGAGAATAGCAGGAATTTTGAGCTGGCTTTTAAAACTTACAAAGAATACATACAGCTCAAGGACAGCATGGATAAAGCAAACAAGGATATTGATCTAAATATTGAATTTTCTGAAGATCAACTGACTAAATCCGCTAGCGAATTCAAATTTCCTTACATCATGTTAACCTTATTGTTCGCACTAGGTATTATTATCATTTACTCTGTAGTTAAATTTAAGCGATGAGCAAGAAGAATAAAATAAACGTGGTATACAGTACAAATCCTGATTTCAAATATGAGGAGGAAGCACAGGATGAACAAGTGACACTCGAGCCACAGCATCAGGATCTGCGCGTATTCCTGGACCGCATGGGTGGAGGTAAAGTAGTGAGTAGAGTAAGTGGATTTGTAGGCACCAAAGAAGATATTGAAGCCCTCGGGAAATCATTAAAACAGAAGTGCGGAGGTGGCGGATCGGTTAAAGATGGAAATATTTTGATACAAGGCGATCATAGGGAGAAATTAGTGAAGATCCTTTCGGAAATGAAATACAAAGTAAAGAAGGCGGGAGGATAATTTTTACCTAAAGATCTAACAAACACATACTTTGAAAATACCAGAAAAAAAAAAAGATGCCTACTGCTTTAAACAGTAGGCATCTTTTTTTAATGGATCGATCAATTATTTTACCTCTTCAAAATCAACATCGGTTTCATTCTCACCATTTGCACCACCCTGGTTGTTTGCGCCACCCTGGTTAGCATTTGGATCACCACCACCTTGTTGTTGGTTTTGTGCGTTGTACATATCCTGACTAGCAGCAGCCCAGGCATCGTTCAATGCTTTTAACGACACTTCGATCTTCGCTAGATCTTTAGCAGCATGTGCTGTTTTTAATTCAGTCAATGCACCTTCGATCGCTGATTTCTTTTCTGCCGGAATTTTATCACCGTACTCTTTCAACTGTTTCTCTGTTTGGAAAACCATTGAATCAGCTTCATTCAGTTTGTCTATTTCTTCTTTTGCTTTTCTATCAGCATCGGCATTCATTTCAGCCTCACGTTTCATGCGATCGATCTCTTCCTGACTTAAGCCCGATTTTGCTTCGATGCGGATGTTGTGTGATTTACCGGTTGCTTTGTCTTAGGCGCTTACGTACAAGATACCGTTCGCGTCAATATCAAAAGTTACTTCAATTTGAGGCACACCGCGCGGAGCCGGAGGCAATCCATCCAAGTTAAATTCACCCAACTTACGGTTATCCTTTGCCATCGGACGCTCACCTTGATATACAACGATCTGTACAGAAGGTTGATTATCCGCTGCAGTTGAGAAGGTCTCAGATTTTTTTGTTGGAATGGTTGTATTTGATTCGATCAATTTAGTGAACACACCACCCATAGTTTCGATACCTAATGACAGCGGTGTAACATCTAACAACAACACATCTTTTACATCACCCGATAACACACCACCCTGAATTGCTGCACCTAAAGCAACAACCTCATCAGGGTTTACACCTTTACTTGGTGCCTTGCCAAAGAACTTTTCTACTGCTGCTTGAATTGCAGGGATACGGGTTGAACCACCTACCAAGATCACTTCATCAATGTCAGACGTTGATAAACCGGCGTTCTTCAACGCTGAACGGCAAGGCTCAATGGTACGTTGGATAAGACTATCGGCCAAAGCTTCAAATTTAGCGCGAGTCAATGATTTAGCGATGAACTTAGGCACATTGTTTACCATGGTAATGTATGGCAAGTTGATCTCCGTTGAGTTGCTGCTTGATAATTCGATCTTAGCTTTTTCAGCTGCATCTTTCAAACGTTGCAATGCAATTGGATCTTTTGTAAGATCAACACCTTCTTCGGCTTTGAATTCATTTGCCAACCAATCAATGATCACCTGGTCAAAATCATCACCACCTAAATGTGTATCACCATCTGTAGATTTTACTTCAAACACACCATCACCTAACTCAAGAACAGAAACGTCATGCGTACCACCACCGCAGTCGAACACAACGATCTTCATATCCTTACCCTTCTTATCCATACCGTAAGCCAAAGCGGCAGCGGTAGGCTCGTTGATGATACGTTTCACTTTTAATCCCGCAATCTCACCGGCTTCTTTTGTAGCCTGACGTTGAGAATCGTTAAAGTAAGCAGGCACTGTAATAACAGCTTCTGTAACCTCATGCCCTAAGTAATCCTCAGCGGTTTTTTTCATCTTTTGTAAAATGATAGCTGAGATCTCTTGCGGAGTATATTTGCGGTCTTCGATCTGAACGCGTGGAGTATTATTTTCGCCTTGCACTACTTCGTATGGTACGCGAGTGATTTCGGTAGTTACCTCATTGAACAAGTGCCCCATGAAGCGCTTAATTGAATAAACCGTTTTCTTTGGGTTTGTGATGGCCTGGCGCTTGGCAGGATCTCCTACTTTGCGTTCACCACCTTCAACAAATGCAACTACAGAGGGTGTAGTACGTTTACCTTCGTTATTGGCAATAACTACGGCTTCATTACCTTCCATAACAGCCACACAGCTATTAGTGGTTCCAAGGTCAATTCCAATTATTTTTCCCATGATTTCTAGTATATAAAAATTTACATGGTGACCTCAATTTATGTGCCATCCGGGGATTTTAACAAAATCATGACAGGGTGTCAGAAATGAATGCAAATTGGACAATTTTTTGTCACTAACTTGCTAATTTACAGGGGAAAAATGTCAGATTAATTACAGCCTGGCTTGTTTAAAGCCGCATCAAAAAAGGTGAAATTACAGGTGTATTTGTTTGTAGCAAATTCAGAAACGAAGCTTGTGGCCATTTCCTTACTGATCAAACAACGCGTTCTGAAAGTAAACAAGCCCAAAGCGGCCCTATTATCGAAATTCGAATACAGAACCTTCTCCTGAGCAAAGCTAAGGGATGGTGCAGCAAACTGCAGGTATTCGTAATAATCCTTTGTAGTCGCATAGGAAATAAAATCGATCTTATAAGCCTTACGCCCTACAAATCCTGAAGGATTGGTGCGTTTTGCCAGCATATTGCCATACTCCAGGAACAAACTTGAGGCACGGAAACTGAAATTGAAATAGAGGGTATTGCTGAAGGGTACTTGTTCATTCAACTGCTGTGGAGAAAACACATAATCCAGATACTTAAATTTCTTTCCTACACCTCCAATACTGTCGTAATAATGCAAGCGGATGGTAAGGTCATGGATAAATCCTCCATTGGCAGGTTTTGTGCGCACAATGTATGGGTTGGTGGTGTTCACATTGCTGTAATCAATATAGTAGGATGGCGGATTGCTTGTTGAATAAGGAACCGGATAAAAAGGCGATGCAAATGGCGGCAAGCCAGTTAAAGGTACGCTGTCAATGGCAGCTGTAGAAGAGGTAAAGATATTTCCGGTAGCATTATTCTTGATGGTCAACTTATAAATACCACTGCTGTAAAGTCTGTCGCTGGTCACATATACCCTCTGACTAGTGCTAAACGCTCATTCCTCTGTTGTGATCACAGAATCATGGAACATCACCTCGTTCACTGGGCCTGATGCAGAGATCCCTGCACTGGTCTTAACCCCATTCACAAAGCGCTCCAACTTCACGCTTAATTCTCCCGACTTGTAATTCACAGAGTCCATCACCTTTGCCATTTGATTGGCATCACCGTCCCCTAAGAATACCTTATTGATCCGTATCATTTGCATTGGCTCTTGTGGTGTAATAACAGCGTAAACCGTAGGAATTTACTTATATGGAGACAAAATCGTCAGGTCGTTCTTACATCAGAATAAGAACCCGATGCAGGCGAACAAAAGACT
>DAISHL010000057.1:0-9042 GCA_036822555.1 Bacteroidota bacterium
AAAAGACAAAAAGCTATTCATTAACAATATCAGAAAAGCGAAATAATATGGTTTATCAGAAAAAATGGCATTAAAAGCCTTGACCACAAATCCTGCTCAATATATAAATGCACAAGGCAAATTAGGTGCTTTAAAAAAGGATATGATCGCCAATTTTTTCATCTCCAACACTTCCATCTTTAAGGACGATGCTATTATCCTAGAACATTGGGTTGGCGGAGAACCCAACACTTATATCAATTTAAATGCCCCGGATATCAGAGGGAATTACACCTTGCAAACAGACAAACAATCCTATTCTGTTCAGATCACAGGAGATTTCTACAAACCTAAAGCTACCGTTCAAATTGACACTACCAAAACCAATGCAAATTTCAATTTCACCAACCCGCTGGCTTCCTTCAATTTCTCATACGATAGCAGCAAAGTGGTACGCATGAGTTTGAATTATGATGCCGACCTAAAGAAATTCACCGGACATGGTGTTTGGGCAGATGGCAATGGCTTTAATTGCAACATGAACTTTGTATCTGCTGCAGATTCAGTAAAATCAAAACCTTCACAAAGCAACAGTATTACCATCACATCTGAACTTCTATACCCGTTCAACGCCTATGGCTCAGTGGTTGCTTTCGGCAGTACTTTTAAAGATCAGACAGATAAGAACAAGACTGCAACCTTACTCATTAAAGGAGCAACAGTTTGGACGAATGAAAAGGACAGTGTGATCAGTGAGTGCGATGTACTCATTGCCAATGGCAAGATCAGCACCATTGCAAAAAATATTGATGCTACAAAATATCAGGGAGCAAAGATCATCGACGGAAAAGGCAAGCATGTTACACCAGGCATCATTGACGAACATTCGCATATTGCGTTAACACAAGGTGTTAATGAAGGTGCACAAGCAAGTAGCGCTGAAGTGAGAATGGGTGATGTGATCAATCCAGAAGATGTGAACATCTACCGACAACTGGCAGGTGGCGTTACTAGCGCACAATTGTTGCACGGTTCTGCAAATCCAATTGGCGGTCAAAGTGCCATCATTAAATTAAGATGGGGCCAGAATGCGGAAGCCATGAAATTTGAAAATGCTGACGGCTTTATAAAATTCGCTTTGGGTGAAAACGTGAAACAAAGCAACTGGGGTGATTTTAACACCGTGCGCTTTCCGCAAACACGCATGGGTGTTGAGCAAGTGTATTATGATTTCTTTACCCGTGCAAAAGAATACGATGCGCAGATGCAATCCTTCAGCAAACTAACACCAAAGGATATCGCATCGAAAAAAATGTTGCAACCACGCAGAGACCTTGAACTTGAAGCCCTTGCTGAGATCATCAACAAAAAAAGATTCATCACATGTCACAGTTACGTACAAAGTGAGATCAATATGTTGATGCATGTGGCTGATTCCTTTCAATTCAAGGTGAACACTTTCACACACATCCTCGAAGGATACAAGGTAGCCGATAAAATGAAAGCACACGGCGTGAGCGCCTCAACCTTTGCAGATTGGTGGGCATACAAGAATGAAGTAATGGAGGCTATACCGCATAATGCAGCTCTCTTAACCAACATGGGAGTGAACACTTCCATAAATTCAGATGATGCAGAAATGGCACGACGTCTGAATCAGGAAGCTGCAAAATCAATCAAATACGGCGGACTAAGTGAAACAGAAGCATTGAAATTAGTGACCTTGAATCCTGCAAAAATGTTACACATTGATAATCGTGTAGGAAGCATTAAACCGGGAAAAGATGCAGACCTTGTTATCTGGAGCGATAATCCACTAAGCATTTATGCAAAAGCAGAAGTAACAATGATCGACGGTCAGGTCTATTTTGACAGGCAGCAAAATGAACTACTTAAAGAATACATCAAAAATGAGAGAGCTAGGATCATTGCGAAGCTTATGGCCGAAAAACAAAAAGGAGGCACTGTAATTAAACACCGCTCCAAAAAAAGACAGTTGTACCACTGCAATACAATTGAAGGTGTAAGTGAAGAGGAAACAGGCAAACGTTAATTGAAAATTATCATGGTAAAAAAATCAATCACATTCATAATTATTGCTGCCTGCTCTCTTTTGGTTAGCAATGGGTTTTCTCAGTCAAAAAAGAACAGCATTGCCCTTATTAACGGTACCGCGCATATTGGCAATGGCAAGGTCATTGAAAGTTGCCTTATCACCATTAAGAACGGCACCATTGAGTCTGTACAATCTACAGTTGGCATCAAACTTAACCATAAGGCCTTTGATACTATAATTGATCTGGAAGGCAAGCATGCATATCCGGCCTTGATCAATGCTAATAATGTTTTGGGGTTACACGATGCCTTCTCCGTAAGAGCGACGCGCGATCTGCAGGATGTTGGTTATATCAATCCACATATCAGAACCTTGATCGCCTTTAATACTGACAATAAAATAACACCAACCATAAAGACCAATGGTATCTTATATAGTCAGGTTACTCCAAGGGGAGGTTTGATCTCAGGCAACTCTTCAATAATGGCGTTGGAGGGATGGAATTGGGAAGATGCAGTGCTGAAGGCCGATGATGGCATCCATCTTAATTTTCCTGTACTGAATGAGCGCGGCTGGAATGATTAAGGAGGAGAAGAAAAAGCAAACAAACGCTATCAGGAAGAAATGAATGAACTCAAATTGTTCGTGAATGATGCACTTGCCTATTCAAATTCGAATAACACAGAAAAGAATCTGCGGTTTGAGGCCATGTCGGGCGTTTTCAAAGGCACAAAGAATTTATACATTCATGCCGACAGGAGTAAGGACATACTCATGGCTTTGAACTTCTTTAAAAAATATAGCATTAAAAAGCCGGTTTTAGTTGGAGCAAAGGAAGCACACAAAGTACTGCCAGAACTAAAGGACAGCAAGGTACCTGTAATGCTGTTAAGAGTGCATGACCTGCCGGACAGAAGTGACGATGATATTGATGCCGTATATAAATTACCAGCCACCTTGCAAAAAGAAGGAATTCTGTTTTGTTTACAAACATCAGGCGATTGGGAAATGGAAGCCATGAATAGTCGCAACTTACCTTTTTTAGCAGGCAGTGCTGCCGCATACGGACTCAATAAAGAAGAAGCAGTTTCTGCGATCACCTTGAATACTGCTAAAATATTAGGCGTGGACAATAAGATCGGCAGTTTGGAAGAAGGCAAGCTGGCGAGCATAGTGGTGAGCCAGGGAGATATCCTGGACATGAAGAGTAGCATAATCACCCATGCTTTTATTGCAGGCAAACCTGTTAATCTGAGCAATCAGCAAACGGAATTATATTTGAAGTATAAAACAAAATACGGTTTAAAATAAGAAACAATGAGCGACACTAAATTAATTGTTGGAATTTCTCAGGGAGATATAAATGGGATTGGGTTAGAAGTGATCCTTAAAACCCTTATGGAAAATGGCATCACCGACATTTGTACACCTGTATTGTTCAGTTCACAAAAAACTGTTTCATACTACAGAAAAGTATTAGGCTTGGAAGAATTCAACTTCAATCCTATTCGCGATCTAAGCCAAATAAATACTAAAAAGGTAAATGTTTTTATTTGCTACGAAGAAGAGGTGAATATTGAAATGGGCAAAGCGAGTGATGTTGGAGGCAAATATGCTGCCATCTCCTTAGAAAAAGCCACGGAAGCCTTAATGGCAGGTAAAATAGACGTGCTGGTTACCGCCCCTATCAACAAACACACCATCAAGACCCAGAACTTCAATTTCATTGGACATACAGATTATCTTGCTAAAAAACTCAACGGTGAACCCTTGATGATCATGTGCTCTCCTTCAGGGATGAGAGTTGCACTTGCCACAGATCATGTACCGCTGAAAGATGTAAGTTCAAAACTAACATCGGATATGATCGCAAAAAAGATCGACATGTTCTACACAACTTTAAAACGCGACTTCAATATCCGTAAACCAAAAATTGCCGTACTGGGCATTAATCCTCATGCAAGCGATAATGGAACCATAGGGAACGAAGATGTGACCATTGTGAAACCTGCCATAGACAAGATCAAGAACGACCGTTTGATATTTGGTCCGTTCAGTGCAGATGGTTTCTTTGGCAGTTCTGCATACAAACAATACGATGGCATTTTAGCCATGTATCACGATCAGGGATTGATCCCGTTTAAAACCATTGCTTTTAATGAAGGCGTGAATTATACAGCCGGCTTAAGCCATGTACGAACTAGTCCTGATCACGGCACTGCCTTTGAAATTGCAGGCAAGAACATTGCCGATGATCAATCCTTTAAAAACGCGATATACACTGCTATCGATGTGTTTAAAAACAGAGCATTGTATGACGAGGTAAATGCAAATCCTTTAGCATTCAGTAATATTAAAAAGGAGAGATAATATCTCTCCTTTTTTTATGGTTAAAACTTTAATACCACCCCTCCCATATAGTGAGTTGGTGCTGCAGGCGCTAAAAAATTGAACGTATTCAGCTGCCCTCCGTAATAGTAGCCATAGGTATATCCATTGGTCTCATAGGCCTTATTAAGTACATTGCATACTGTGAACATCAATTGTATCTCAGCACGCGAACGCAGGTTGAAACTATAATTCAAACGCACATCCACTACATTATAAGGATCAATTGAACGCTCGGCCTTTTGTGTATTGTCCAGGTATTGCCTTCCTACATATTTATTGATCAAGGCAAGTTCAAGGCCTTTCAATGGTTTAAGAGTAACATTTGCTGCAGAGATCAAGTTAGGGGAAAAAGATATATCTGTGTTGGAATATACATTCATTACTTGTGTTCCATTATCATAATCATCAATATACTCTTTGAATTCAACGATCTTGTTCTTCGATAGTGTGATGTTTCCACCAAACGACACAAAGCTTGTAGGCTCAACAGTGGCTTCAATTTCAATACCTCTGCGGTAACTCTTATCCACATTCACCCGGGTGTAAGCACCTACATCATTCACCTTCCCATTCAGCACCAACTGATCATTGTAGTCCATGTTGTAAAAATTCGCTTGTACCAAGAGTTTCTTCAAGGTATATCTGGCACCAAATTCGAGATCCATCATCTGTTCTGACCTTGGCCTGCTGTCTGGTGTGGAGTTGGTGAAATCGTCGCGGTTCGGTTCTTTGTTACCTATGGCAAATGATCCATATGCAAGCAAAGACGGCGCTAACTGATAAGAGAAGCCAACCTTGGGGTTGAAGAATGATAAGCTCACATTCTGATCTGTAAGTGCCAAATTACGATCATACCCTTTGAAAGAATAATTGATCATGCGTTGCTGAAGATCAATGAAAAAATAAAGGTCATTCATTGGATTATAATTGATCTTTAAATAAGCATTGGCATCTGTTTTAAATGCAGAATTTCGGTAATATTCATGGTCAGGCTTAATAAAGGAAGACATTTGCGCCCACATGATACGTCCGAAATGCCAACCCAGATAGGTATTATAGCCGCCTCCCAATGTAAATGACAGATTATTCATGGGTTTGTAATTCACATTCATGATGCCGCCAATGAAATCATTGTCTAACCACAAACGCCTTACCAGATCTGTTTGTGTGATGGTATCTCCACCGGATGTCACAATGTTATTTAATTCATATTTAGAAAAACTCTCACCCTGCTTGTACTGCTCGTAATACCCTCTTCCTTTTGTATAGTGGGCAATGGCGTTGAAATTCAAGCGGGAGTTGATCGTCCTTATATAATGTAATTGATAATTATCCTGGCGGTAGTTATCCGTTTCATTGGAATAGTAGCGCACATTACCAAATTCATCAATATACATTCCTGCTGAATTATCGGTTCTGTTACCTTTCTTAATGGAATCTTCATTCACATAATACCAGGCCTGATAAGTTTTTTCCTTGCCGGTGAATCCAATGAATTTAAGCACATCCTTTTTGCCATAGTAACCGGCGGACAGGTAAAGTGAGCCAAGATCGCTAAACGCCCTGTCAATGTAACCATCGCTTGTGATCTTTGAGGCCCTTACATCCATACTGAATCGATCGTTCATTAATCCTGTACCAACAGAGACAGAATTTCGTAACGTATTGAAAGATCCGGCCATTGAACTTATGTGGGCATAGGGCTTTATATTGAGCGCATTCGTTTGAAAATTAACAGTTGCCCCAAATGCGCCCGCTCCATTGGAGGAAGCTCCTACCCCGCGTTGAACCTGGATGCTGTTAACACTCGAAATAAAATCAGGCATGTTCACAAAAAAGGTACCCTGGCTTTCGGCATCATTCACAGGCACACCATTAATGGTAACATTTACTCTGGTGGCATCGGAACCCCTGATGCGCATTCCGGTGTATCCTACCCCATTTCCTGCATCGGTATTCACAACAACAGATGGTAACTGGTCGAGCAGGATCGGTGCATCTTTTCCGAAATTGTTCTTTGATAATTCTTCAGCTGTAAGATTGCTGAATGCCATTCCTGTATTTTGATTCACCCTGTTTGTGTTTACCACCACCTCATCGAGTTGGGTGTTGTCCTCTGAAAGCACATACTCAATACTTACATCTGCATCAACGGAAACAGTATCTATAACTGGTTTGTATCCCATGCATTTGATGGACAGGATCTGTTTTCCGGCACCTACTTTCTCTAATGTAAATTCGCCTTTGCTGTTGGTTTGGGTAGTTCTTAAACTTCCTTTTAAACCAACTACCGCATAATTCACAGGCAATTGTTTTTGATCCGTGACCTTTCCCTTGATCAAAAATTGGGCATTCAAACTGCATGCACATAATACCAGAAGCATGCAAACATCAAACGTGTTGATCTTTTTCATTCGTTTTGTTTTTTATGTTAATTAATAAACAAATACAAGTGGGTTGTACTTGTTTTTAATTCTATCCCTACGCAGGCATTATCCTGTTCAGGTGCACAAACAGCGCTTTTGGCGGCTAACTGCTTGTTGGGTATAATCTCAGCCTCCTGTATGTTTTTAAAAACGGCTACAAAAAGCACCCCTTAAGACGGTGTAAAATTAGCATTTACAATTCAAACAAAAAATAATTATTATTTTATTACTTTTGAATTGATGCAAACACTTAAAACCTTGTTTAACAATTATGCCATTTTGCTAATAACCATTGCCTTCAATTGTTGTGGTATTGCTTTTGGTCAGAATGACGTTATTGTAACCACCAAGGGAGAAAAGATCACCTGTGTTATAACAAGAGAAGACAGCAGTACCGTTTATTTTAAAGTTGGAGGAGCCATGAGTAAGATAGAAGCCAACCTATCAAGAAAAGAAATTGCATCCATTGAATACGGTTCAAAGAAAATAGCACCTCCTATCATCAATCCCGCCAACATTGAGCGCGATGATTACGTTGCACCTCCAACAGAAACAGTGATCGCATCACAACAAAAAAAACCAAAGGGAAGATCCTATAACCAATTCAGTTTGCTTGGAGGTTATCATTTACCCCTAGGTGAATTCTCAGACCCAAACACACCAACCTCTTCCATTGGGCCCGGTGTTAATGGTTATTTGGTTCAGGCAGGCTTCACACACTTGCATCATTCGCATTTTTTAATTGGTTTGCATGCGTTCTATGCTCAAAACGAAGTGAACACTTTGCCAAGCACAACGGCACTGTTCAACTCTACAGATTCAACCTGGACTGCAGAGAGAGCCTATTGGAAAAGCTTTGGGATACAGATCGGAGCCGGTTATCATCTTACGCTCAAGGATCTTAATTTCTCCATCAGAGGCAACGCAGGTTTTATCACACTTATTCACCCGCAGATCAAATATTCTAGCAGCTCACAAAATTACAGAACCTACCAGAGCACCTCTTCCGATGCCATTGTATTTGGCGGTGCAGTGAGCGCAGGGTACCGCGTTTTGGAAGATCTGTTTGTGAATGTGGAGATCGGTTACATGAGATCAAAGAATATGTTCAATGAGATCCTGATCATTGGCGAGGATCCCTATGCCACTCCAAATAAGAGATTCACTTTAACACAAAGAGATGTGGAGCGTAGCTATGAGAACCTCTCACTTTTGATCGGATTGAGTTACCGTTTCTAAATAGGATTCGATCGCATGGATGGCATTCATTACACGTTGATCACCTGTGCCACTTATCCATTTATAATTAGCTTTCAATTCTTTTAATTCGGTGTCATGTATAGCCAAAAGCACTTCTCTGTTCATTTCATCCTTCCGCTGATCGTCTTTAACCCAGGGTATATCAATATCACAGAGCAGATAAAGGTCGTAACCATGCGAACTATATTTTTGGGTGATAAACGCGGGGCTTTTTCCAAACACCCAATCGCACCAGATCTTGCCAGTAAGAAGCGCTGTGTCGCATATTAAAAGACGTTTGCATTTGGCAAACGCTTCCTCTTCCTTTTGCAGTTGTGTTTTGTAAATGTGCTCAACTTGTTCAATGGTGTATTCACTTATTGGGTTGATGTTGAAGTAATGCCTGGCGTATTCAGTCACAAACTCATCAGCGAAATGTTTGGCAAGAGCCTCGGTTAAAACAGATTTCCCTGTGCTCTCAGGACCAACAATGGCAATCTTTATTTTATGCTTCGCTTCCATGTGATATAACCATATGCGGCCATAAGAGTAAAACAAAAATACAACAATGCAAACATCCACATGTCTTTGATCAGATATAAAAACACATACGCACCATCAATGATCACCCACACGATCCAGTTCTGTATCCATTTACGCGTCATCATATACGTTGCAGTGATACTTCCTGCTGTTAAAAGAGAATCCAAAAACACCTGATCTCCTTTGAAATAGACCAAAAGAAAATAATAAACACCAACCTGCACTAAAGTAAATACCAACAACCAGATCCATTCATTTGTTTTAACCTTACCTATAGTGAAAGATCGTTTTTGATTTTCTTTCCAAAACCACCATCCGTATATTCCTGAAACAATATAAAATCCTTGCAAGGCCATATCACCAAACAAACGTTGCTCATAAAATTCAAAGGAAGAGGCACACACACTT
>DAISHL010000058.1:0-8991 GCA_036822555.1 Bacteroidota bacterium
CAATTGTTCGCTGGCCTGCAGGTCCCCGTTAATGGCAATTTAAGAGGCGTGGAAGATGTTAAGATCCCTACAGAGATCACTCTTGTTGGCTACTGGGTCATAGCTCTCGGTTTATGTTATTTTCTTGCTTTTACCTACGAATTACAGGTCATAGGAATTTGGATAGGCCTGCTGATCAGTTTGATGTTTGTTGGTATAAGCTTATACCTCCGCTTTAAACATATCTGTAAACAAAACATTCCTTCACCCCACCATTAAGGAATTACAGAGGAGGCATACTTTTTTTTAAAATTCTCTTATGGAATTTATCCATTGCTGCATCTTAATATTAAAATCAAGATCATGGAAGCAGCAAAAACCACCAAAAAAGCCTATTTATCAGTTATTGGCGCCATTGGCATCAGCACCTTGGCATATATCACTCCTAATTCCTATTATCAAGCGATCATTGAAAATGAGTTCATCAAGGAGCTGAAAGACAAACTATCCTTATACAATAAAACGGCTCCTGAGGATAGGTTATATGTTCAATTGGATAAACCTATGTACGAACCGGGTGATGATATATGGTTTGCCGCTTATATACGAGATGGCATAACATTGAAGGCGTCTGACAAAAGTGAGATCGTGTATGCTGAGCTGATCAATCCAAAAGGCGGCATTGAAAAAAAGATAGATCTAATCGCCAGAAATGGCAAGGCCGCCGGGGATCTTTCAATTGACAAAGATGCTGCAGGTGGTTTGTACAAACTTAAAGTATATACAACCTGGATGAAAAACTTTGGTGAAGACAACGCCTTTGTGAAAGACATACAAGTTCAAGAGGTTATACTTCCTACCCTAAAAATGAAACTTGATTTTGAAAGAAAGGCCTTTGGTGCCGGTGATGAAGTTATTGCCAAATTATCTCTGCAAACCAATGAGAATAAGCCCCTCGCCAATCACAAACTTAAATATGTGGCAAACTTGAACGGTCAGAAACTGATCGATCTTACAGAGACCACAGATGAAGAAGGCCTGAACTACATCAGATTTACCTTACCAAAAGACCTAAAAACAAATGATGGCTTGTTAAATGTCATGATCGATTATAATGGCTCAACAGAAAGTATCTCAAGATCGATACCTATTGTGCTTAATAAGATTCAACTTAGCCTTTTGCCTGAAGGTGGGGATCTGGTGAATGGACTTGAAAACACAGTGGCATTAAAATCGCTCAATGAATTCACCAAACCTGCCGCTATTGAAGGAGAAGTATATTCTGAAAAAGGCAGTAAAATTGCTACACTAAACAGTTTTCATAATGGTATGGGTTCTTTCAAACTGCATCCGCAGAACGGAGAAACCTATTATGTAAAGATAACCATGCCTGAAGGCATTGAACAACGTTTTCCATTACCACAAGCTCTCGACAGAGGGTATGCCATGCATGTAGAGAACAAGTTGTCAGGTGAACTAAAGGTTCAATTACATTCTACCGAAACGGAAGAGTTATCGCTAGTAGCTCAAGTTAGAGGCAAGATCTATTATTCAACAGTAATTGATGCAAAGAAAGGGGTTAACGATGTTGTATTCTCAACTGAAAAATTCCCTATAGGGGTTGCACAAATCACAGTTTTCGATTCAAAAGGCATAGCCCGATGCGAGCGACTAGCATTTGTGAATAAGGACAAGCAAATGAAGATCAGTATTGAAACGGAAAAGGAAAAATACTTACCTAGGGAAAAAGTTAAAATGACAATCACTGTTAAAGACGAAAGAGGCATGCCAATGCCTGCAAATCTGTCAATGGCAGTTGTGAATGATCAATTCCTAAGTTTTGCAGATGACCGTTCAGGCAATATTCTTTCCGAACTTTTATTACAACAAGACATTCATGAAAAGGTAGAAGAACCGGCATTTTACTTTGATCCTAAAGAGCCAAAAGCCAATGAGGCCCTTGATCACTTGCTCATGACATCAGGATGGAGACGTTTCACATGGGAGCAGATCATTGATGAGGATCTGCCTAACATCACCTTCACCGGAGAAAAGGCCATTGTAAGTGGCATTGTATACAATTCAGAAACGGGAAAACCAATGCCAAATGTAGAAGTTAAAGCTACCGACGGTTCATTGATAACAACCAATAGTGAAGGTCAATTCACCTTTAAGAAACTAGACCTGTATGATAATATTACATTGAACTTCAGCCACCAGGGGTATTACCATCAATCCCAATATGTGCAGTCTTACGGCCAAAACATGAATGTATGGTTGTACAAAGAATATCCACACCATCACTATTCACGAAGCAAAAGCCAGAAAAGTTCTGCAACCATGGATATGGTTGTAGCTGAATCTGCCAGTGGTGCAGGAATGCGAAACGAAATGTTACCAATGGCGGCACCTGTAAAAAAAGCATTAGCACCAGCTGACAATAAAGCAATAGCATCAAAAGAAGCATTAAAAAAAGATCAAAAAGATGTATCAGAAAAGAAGGAATTGAAAAACAATAAGGATGAGAATGCCAAGATTGCGTCCAATGTTGCCGATCGTAGATTTGGGAAAGCCGCAATCGCAGAGGATATGGAAGAAGAGATCCTTCCTCACAATCCATCTCCTAAAAAATAATACAGAGCAAGACAATTCAATTCGCCTGTATATAACAAAGAACAAATTGTGGAAAACAGAACAGATTTCAGAATTACCATCTATTGGAATCCAAATATCGAGATCGGCCATAATGGAAAGAAAACAATTGAGTTCTACACTTCTGATGATATCACCTCTTTCAGAACAACCATTGAAGGTTTAAGTTCTGACGGCAGCATTGGTCGAGTTGAAAAGAATTTCTTCACGCAACTGCCATTTGCAATGAACACCAAAATACCTGTAGAGGTGGCCGCAGAGGACATGCTATCCATTCCACTGACATTAAAGAACAATACCAATGGCCCTTTAGGTGGATTGTTGCAGATCACCACACCTGAAGGATTAAAACAACTGGTAGCGATACCACAAGTACAAACCATAATGCCCGGAAAGGCAAAGACGATCTATCTGGATTACAAAGTTTCTGAAAAGATCGGGTATGGCGACATGACTATTAGTTTTAAGGCGTGTGGTTTAGGCGATGCATTTACACAAACCATTAAAATAGTTCCAAAAGGTTTCCCAGTTCAAACAAGCTTCTCTGCCCAGGAAATGGAAAAGGAATACACTTTTGAGATCGACCATTTAGTGAACGGGTCTCTAAAAGCAGCATTCAACGCCTATCCGAATGTGGTAAGTGATCTGATGAAAGGAGTTGAGGGAATATTACAAGAACCATATGGTTGCTTTGAACAAACGTCATGTACAGCTTACCCTAACGCCATGGTGTTGGATTATTTAAGAGCTACAGAAAGCAAGGATACTAAAACATTGGCAAAGGCTACGGATCTTTTAGAAAGAGGTTACAAACGACTTACAACGTTTGAAGCTTCAAATAAAGGATACGAATGGTTTGGCGCCAATCCGGGACACGAAGGATTAACAGCCTATGGAATCATGGAATTCAATGACATGAAAAAAGCCGGACAAAAAGTGGATGAACAAATGATGAAGAGAACAGCAGACTGGCTTCTGAATCGCAAGGATGGCAAAGGCGGTTTTGAACGTGAAAAACATGCGTACCATGACTTTGGAAGGATCAGTGATGACATTTTGAACGCATATATAGTTTATGCTCTTGCTGAAGCCGGGTACTCAGACCTGAAAAAAGAATTTGAGACCTCCTATAAAAAGGCATTAGACAGTAAAGACACCTATATGCTTGCCATGATGGCCAACGCCGCTTATGATCTCAAAGAGACAAAAAAAGCTGAAGAAGCCATGAAACTTTTGACAGAACAGCAACAAAAGGATGGAAGTTACAATGGTAAAACACATTCCATTACCAATTCACAAGGCTTATCCTTAAATATTGAAACAACTTCGTTAGCTATCATGGCCATGATCAAAGCCAATGGCAAATACACGATGGAACTTACCAAGTCGGTTGAATATCTTGTGAGCACACGTAAAGGATCAGGTGTATTCAGCTCAACACAAGGAACTATCCTAGCATTAAAGGCTTTAACAGAATACGCTAAAGCCAGTAAGAAAACCAATGAAGACGGAACCATTGTTTTATATATTGACAACAAAAAGGTAAAGGAAATAAATTATAAGGCAGGTGATAAAAATGCCATCACACTGGACGGATTAGAAGAATTCATTAAAGGTGAAGGAAAGCATACACTGAAAGTAAAATATATGGGTGTGAAGAATCCACTGCCTTATTCTGTTGCCGTGAACTGGAATACATCTTTACCAAACAGCGACAAGGAGTGTGATGTAGACCTACAAACCAAACTTGCTGCAAACACTGCGAATGTTGGAGAAACCCTTCGTCTTACCGCTACGATCAGCAATAAAAAGGATAAGGACATACCAAGCACCATGGCCATCATTGGTGTACCAGCAGGTTTTTCAATTCAACCGTGGCAGTTAAAAGAATTACAGGAAAAACAAGTGTTTGATTATTACGAGATCAAAGGGAACAATCTTGCGGTATACTACCGTGGCATGGGACCTAAAGCAATTAAGGTGATCTACCTTGACCTTAAGGCAGAATTACCAGGTGAGTACGAAGCACCGGCTTCAACCGCATATTTGTACTATACAAATGAATACAAGACATGGGTTGGTCTTTCAAAGGTTAGTATTAAAAGAGGGAATTCATAATGAACTCAATAAAACAAATCTCAATATACAATTACAAGCACTGTCAGATCCTGATGGTGCTTGTACTTATGTTCCTTGGATCACAATGTAAGGCATCGAATGTTAGTGGTGACACGAGTAAGATCAATTATCCGATCAATGATCCGAGGAACCCAAATTGTCCATGCCATCAATACCAAAAGATTGCAGATGATGAATACAACCGCATATTAGAAGAACAAAAATTAATTCCAAATGACACTGTAGAGTTAACATCGCAAAATAGCATAACGGAACATACAGGTATTTCGAATGCGAAAAAAGATCACGTCAAACATAGATCAAAAAAAGTCAGAAGAAAAAAATCAAACACAAAACGCAAGAAGATCGATCGGATCATCCAAAGCCATCATTGGAACATCTTTTCTAGGATTAAAGATCCTACGGCCTGTTTCAAATGGAGGTAAGGTTGTATTAATTGTCACACCATCAACATTCAGAAGCCTTAGTATTATTTACCAATTGAGCTTTAAAGCTTAAAACATTTAAAGAGAAGGATTCTTCAGAACTCAATTAAATGATCTTATTTCAAATTCTGCATGTCGCAGAGTTTTTTGTACTGCCCATTCAGAGCGATCAATTGTTGGTGATTGCCTCGCTCAACGATCTCTCCCTTATTCATCACAATGATCTCATCGGCATTAATGATCGTAGATAATCGATGTGCTATCACTAGGCTTGTCCTGTTCTTCATTAACTTTTGTAATGCTTCCTGAACAAGTTTCTCACTTTCGGTATCCAAGGCAGAGGTAGCTTCATCTAAAATAAGAATATCAGGATCTTTTAGAACGGCTCTGGCTATATTGATTCGCTGCTTTTGTCCACCACTAAGTTTGCTTCCTCTGTCACCAATATTGGTCTTGTATCCTTCCTTCATTTGCATGATGAACTCATGTGCATTAGCGATCTTTGCCGCTTCTATGACTTCCTGCTCGGTCTTACCTTCCAAACCAAATAGAATATTGTTGTAAATGGTATCATTGAACAAAATGCTTTCTTGTGTTACCACTCCTATATGCTCTCGCAATGATCGGGTGCGCAATTGTTTGATATCCACTCCATCAATAAGGATCTCACCTTTATCAGCGTCATAAAAGCGTGGCAACATATCAGCTAATGTTGTTTTTCCACTACCACTCTGCCCTACCAGCGCAATGGTCTTACCTTTTTCAATGGTAAGATTGATGTCTTTAAGCACATACCCATCGCCTCCCTTGTGATACATGAAACTCACATTCTTGTATTCAACACCGTTCTTAAGGTCCTTCATATCTTTAGGCTCCTTTGCATCATGGATCTCCAGATCGGCGCCAAGGATCTTATTGATCCTTTCTTCACTTGCGATCCCTTTTTGAATATTGTTATATGAAGTGGTCAATTGCTTGATAGGCGGGATCAACTGCGATGCTAATCCAAAATAGGTGATGAATAAAGAGGCTTCCAATTCATGATTGAAAACCATATTACCACCAATAAATAGAATGAGCATAAGAATTCCCATGACAATGGATTCACTCAGTGGAGAGCTAAGATCGGTTTGCCTGTATACACGCAACGACTGTTTGTAGAACATTTCATTCGTGTTCTCGAACTTCTCCTGCAAATGTTTCTCAGCATTAAAAGCTTTAACAACCTTTATGCTTCCAAGTGTTTCCTCTATCAAGCTGATCAAACTTCCCAATGTTTCCTTTGCCTTTCTGCTTGCATTCTTTAAACTTCTGCTGATGATCGCAATGAACAATGCCGCAATTGGCAGTAATAAAATTATGTAAAGGGTCAGCTTTGCGCTTATCATCAACATCAAACTAAAGATGATAATAACGGTCAGAGGTTCCCTAAAGATCATTTCAAGTGTTTGCATAATACTCCACTCGATCTCCATTACATCGGTGGTCATTCTGCTGATAAGGTCGCCTTTCTTTTCGTCGCTGTAATAACTCAAAGGTAAGTGCAAGGCCTTTTTGTGCATTTTGTTCCTGAGATCACGCACAACGCCATTCCTAATTGGTGCAATAAAGAACATGGCCATGTAACGGGAAATATTCTTGAACAGTGTGATCAGGAATACCAGAAAACAGATCAAAATCAACGCACCTGATTTCCCTTTGGCAACAACCAAGCCCGCCAGATAAAAATTTGAAATATCCTTAAAATAGGATGATGAAAATGAGAACTGCGGCTTTCCTTTGGATAAAAGTCCGGCAATATCTGCCATATCATACTTGAATAAAAGATCAAGAAAGGGCGCAATCAATGCCAGTGTTGCAGCAGAGAATAGAGCAAATAAGATATTGAAAAGTATATTGAATAAGGTATTTGCCTTATAATCCTTGGTGTATTTTAGAACTGAGAATAGTTTTAACATGGATAAGCGAATATACAAATAATACACGGTACAAGCACCACTCGGCTTAATTGCAGTTTGTTACATAAAACGCCAAAAGATCAAAATTATTTTATAAAACCAATGGGTATGATTACCTTTACCATATGGATAGTGTAAGACAGCAAAAGGTAAATAAGTTGATACAAAAAGAACTTGCCGAGATTTTCAGAGGCGAGTCGCGCAACCTCTTTGGTGGTGCCTTTATCAGCGTAACCGTGGTGAGGGTTAGTCCCGACCTTGGTGTTGCCAAAGTATACATTAGCATTATGGCCACAAAAGACAAGCAGGCCATCTTTGAGTTAGTAAAAGAACAGGTGCACCCTATTAGAAAACTCCTGGGCATTGCCGTAGGAAAGCAACTGCGTGTGGTTCCTGAACTGCATTTTTATCTCGATGATTCATTGGATTACGCCATGAAGATCGAAGAATTGCTAAAGAAATAATTCTTGAATTTCAGCTTTTTCATAGCCAAGCGGTATTTGATCTCAAAAAAATCGAATAATGCCATCAACATTATTAGTTGGATCAGCATTATTGCCATTGCCGTTACAACCGGAGCTCTGATTGTGATCCTTAGTGCCATGAATGGCTTGACAGGAGCCGTTGCCGGACTCTACAACGTTCTTGAGCCCGACCTGAAGGTAATGGCAACCAAAGGAAAATTCTTTAAAGCCGACAGCTTAATGATGTCTGAGATCAAAAAGATCAATGGGATAGAATATGTATCGGCAACTTTTTCTGACAAAGCCTTGCTCAAGAATAATGAGAAACAAACCTTGGTAAGCGTAAAGGGAGTTGACGATACATTCAGAAAAGTAACAGCCATTGACTCTTCGGTAATTGAAGGAAGCTATAAAATTCAGAACGACAAGAAAAACATCTTTTTGGGAAGGGGCATTGCCAATAATTTAATGGTGAATGTGATGGAGATCTCCAGCGAAATGAGTCTGCTTAGTCCAAGCAAGGGAAAATCAGGTAGCATTAACCCTGAGGACAATTTCACCCAGGTATTTGTTACTCCAAATGGTATTTTTTCATTGAATGATGAATTTGACTACCAATATGTTTTTGTGAGTTTGAGCACTGCACGTGAATTATTCAATGAACCCGAACGCATAAGCGCTCTGGAGATCAAATGCAAAGGAAATACTGATGATATTCAGGAACAGCTGCAGGCCAAGTTAGGCAGTGATTTTGTTGTAAAGAACAGGTACCAATTGAATGATGTGCTCTTTAAAACCCTTGAAACTGAAAAGCTGGCCACTTTCATCATTCTTGCTTTTATTCTGATCATTGCCACCTTCAACATCATTGGTGCACTTACCATGCTGATCATTGAAAAACAAAAAGACATCAGAACATTATTCAGTTTGGGTGCTGACCTTTCACTCATACGCAATATATTCATGCGTGAAGGATTTCTGATCACCGGTGTTGGCGCCTTGATCGGTCTGGTATTAGGTTTATTCGTCTGCTGGCTGCAGATGCAATTCCATTTTGTAACTTTTGGAGATGACTTCGTGATTCCCTATTACCCTATTGAACTTCAATTGAAAGATTTCATTTGGATCTTTACGCTTATCATGTTCATTGGTTTCTTTGCAGCCTTGTACCCTGTAAGATTCTTCACTAAGAAAGCAGGATTGCGTTAATTGTAACCGAAGCTTTTGAGGCGCGAGTCGTTATTGCGCCAGTCTTTATCCACTTTAACAAACAACTCCAGATAGATCTTTTTCCCAAAGAAGGCTTCACATTCTTTACGTGATTGTTCTCCCACCTTTTTTATGGATGCGCCTTTGTCGCCAATGATGATCCCT
>DAISHL010000059.1:0-8822 GCA_036822555.1 Bacteroidota bacterium
ATAGAACAGCTTAACCTTTTTATACCCAACAATGTTTGCCCCGGCCATTTTTGTTGATGAAATGGTAACATTGGTTGAAAGTACGGCACTGGTTACTGTAATGGTTTTATACTGCGAAAACCTTGTAAAACCACCGGTTAAGCCATAATTGTTGTGTTTTACCCTTTTGTCGCGTGATGTAAATGTTTGAAAACGATCCCAACCATAACCATTCACAATCTTATTGGTCATGCTTTGAGAGATAGGCATCAGGGAGATCAGTCCGGGACCATTGCCACCAAACTGTGACTGAAGTTTCATTCGGAGATAATCTGTGATACGGTCACATTCGATCTGAGAGTCGCCATAATGTAACACACGTATACTCTTTGGATCATTCTTAAGGTTTGAGAGGGCTTCAAAAAAGGCGGCTAGCACAGCCTTATTCTTGTACTGCAGGGTTGTTATTAACGTTGGTTTTGTTGTATCAGCATTTGTTTTTGTTTCCGATGCTGTTCCCAAAGAATCCTGAGCATTTATTTTATCTGCCAGTTCAAGGATCTTGCTGATGTCCGTTTTTTTCTGCTTTTCGGCAAACAACTGTTCCAATGATGGGAATTTCAAATTGACACCATTTGCAACATCAATACCCTCTTTGGGATATACAAAGGCCATGAGTGCAAGCAAAGAGAACACCGAAAGTAAAATGAAAAGAGAATTAAATGGATGTTGCATCTGGCTAAGTTAAATGAATAGCCATTGTGCATACCTTAAAGAAGGTTCAGTTTTTTAACATCCCCAACTTAATAAACATGACAATGATCAGCTCCAACACAGTGTTGAAGGTAAAAAATAATAAGAATTAAAATTTCCCAATTCCCTTAAAAACCTTAATTTGGCGCTTATTTTTTACTATGTCATATATCAATACCATTAATGCCCGTCAGATCCTCGATTCAAGAGGAAATCCAACAATTGAAGTTGATGTGATCACCGAATCAGGAATTTTAGGCCGTGCTGCAGTACCGTCTGGTGCTTCAACCGGAATTCATGAAGCTGTTGAATTAAGAGACAACGATAAAAGCGTTTATCTTGGTAAAGGTGTGCTAAAAGCCGTGAATCATGTGAACACCACAATTCGCGAAGCATTAAGAGGTGCCTATGTATTTGACCAAAATGCCATTGATGCTGCTCTAATTCAATTAGACGGCTCACCAAATAAAGGGAATCTGGGTGCCAATGCGATCTTAGGTGTTTCTCTTGCCGTGGCACGGGCCGCTGCAGAAGAGAGCCGCCAGCCATTGTACCGTTATGTGGGCGGTGTGAATGCCAACACCCTTCCTATTCCTTTGATGAACATCTTGAACGGTGGTGCACATGCCGATAATGGCATTGATTTTCAGGAATTCATGATCATGCCTGTAGGTGCTGATAGCTTCAGTGATGCATTGCGCATGGGTACTGAGGTTTTCCATAATCTCAAGGCAGTATTGAAATCAATGAAATTAGCCACCAATGTGGGCGATGAAGGTGGATTTGCACCTGACTTCAAGAATAATGAGGATGCCATTAAAGCAGTATTGCAAGCCATTGAAAAGGCAGGATATAAACCAGGGGAAGATATTTACATTGCTATGGATGCGGCAGCCTCAGAATTTTATTTGGCTGAAGAAAAGGTGTACCATTTCAAGAAGTCTACCGGCGATAAGTTAACTGCTGCTCAAATGGTTGACTATTGGGCAGATTGGAGAAAGAAATACCCTATTCTGTCTATTGAGGACGGATGTGCTGAAGAAGACTGGGATGGCTGGAAATTATTGACAGACAAGATCGGAAGTAATACGCAATTGGTTGGTGATGATCTGTTTGTTACCAATGTTGAGTTCCTTAAGAAAGGTATCGACAAAGGTGTTGCCAACTCTATTTTAGTGAAGGTGAACCAGATCGGAAGTCTTACTGAAACAGTGAATGCCGTGCATTTGGCCCAAACCAACAGCTATACCTCTGTAATGAGCCATAGAAGTGGTGAAACTGAAGATACAACCATTGCCGACCTTGCTGTAGCTTTGAATTGTGGTCAGATCAAAACCGGATCGGCAAGCCGTACCGACAGGATCGCCAAATACAATCAGTTATTGCGTATTGAGGAACAATTGGGTGACTCAGCAAAATTCATCGGCAAAGGCTTCAAATTTTTAAAATAAAATAATCTCAGATATTAGTTTATTTTGATCACACTCATTAAATTTACGAAAGTTAAATTCATTTTTGTATGGATAAGTTAAAAGAAAAGTTCAAAGCCAAAGCAGACGTTTTGTCTGCCGAGATCAAAGATATTATCAAAAATCATGGCGATCTGAAATTAGGCGATATTACCGTAGCTCAAGTTTATCAAGGTATGCGCGGGATGATCGGTATGGTTACTGAAACCTCACGATTAGACCCTGAAGAAGGAATTCGTTTTAGAGGCTATTCTATCCCTGAATTGCGCAAGCAGTTGCCAAAAGCACCGGGTGGAACTGAGCCATTGCCAGAAGGAATTTTCTATTTGATGTTGGTTGGAGAACTTCCAACCCAAGATGATGTTACCTTCATTACAACTGAGTGGACCAAGCGTAACAATGTACCTAAGCACGTATTTGACGTGATTGAGAAGTTACCGGCAGATACACATCCAATGACCCAATTTGTGATTGGTGTAATGGCAATGCAAACAGAAAGCTTGTTCGCCAAAGCCTATGCGAAAGGTATCAGCAAAAAAGATTATTGGGATTATGTGTATGAAGATTCAATGAATCTCATTGCAAGATTGCCGCGTATTGCAGCCTATATCTATCGTCGCAAATACAAAGGCGGCGTTCATATTGAACCGGATCATAAATTGGATTGGGCAGCGAATTTCGCTCACATGCTAGGCTATGAAGAGTTTGACATGAAACGTTTGATGCGTTTATATCAGACCATTCACGTTGACCATGAAGGTGGAAACGTATCAGCGCATACAACACACTTGGTTGGTTCTGCATTAAGTGATCCATATTTAGCGTTTGCTGCGGGTATGAATGGTTTGGCAGGTCCGTTGCACGGTTTGGCTAATCAGGAGGTGCTTGGATGGATCATGGAATTGAAGGAAACTTTGGGTGGTGGATTACCTACCAAAGAACAAATTGCTGAGTATATCAAAAAGACCTTGGCTGAAGGTAAGGTAGTTCCGGGATACGGACATGCCGTGTTACGTAAGACTGACCCACGCTTTACAGCACAACAGGACTTCTATAAAACATATATCAAGCATGACGATATTTGTGAGATCGTACAAATGATCTACGAAGTTGCTCCTCCAATTTTAGAAGGAACCGGCAAGATCAAGAATCCTTGGCCAAATGTGGATGCTCACTCTGGAGCTCTATTGGTTCACTATGGCATGCATGAGTATGATTTCTATACGGTATTGTTTGGTGTAAGTCGTGCATTAGGCGTATTGGCCAGCTTGATCTGGGACAGAGCCACAGGTTCTCCTATTGAGCGTCCTGGTTCAGTTACAACTGAGAACATTAAGGCTAAAATCAAAGCAGCTCAGGAAGCAGCTAAAAAAGCATAATCATAACCAATTATATTTTAAACCTGTTTCCTTTACGAAACAGGTTTTTTTATGTGATCCAATGAAAAAAACCGGAATTGTATTATCAGGGGGCGGGGCCAGAGGATTTGGTCATTTAGGTATTTTAAAGGCCTTGCATGAAAAAGGGATATTTCCCAACTTATTCTCAGGAACAAGTGCAGGTGCTCTATTAGGCGCATTTTTAGCAGCCGGATATGATCTAGATAAGATCACCAGAATTGCTAAAAAGACCGACTTTTTCAATCTTCGGCATTTACAATTTGGGAAAGCCGGTTTCTTTTCAATGACGGCGTTTGAGAATCTTATTGAGGAACATATACCAGGAAATAACTTTGATGCCTTAAAACATCCATTATATATTGCTGCAACTGATATTATCAAAGGGGAAACTGTTTATTTTTCTTCAGGGGTGCTTTCAACGGCTGTAATGGCATCTTCGTGCATTCCCATGGTATATGAGCCCATTAAACACAACGATACGTATTTTCTGGATGGAGGTTTACTGAATAATTTTCCGGTTGAACCATTACTCCATAACTGCGATATGCTATTAGGTTCCTATGTGAACAACATTAGCACAAAATTGGAGCATTTACATATGAAGGACATGCTCGACAGAAGTTTTCATCTGGCACTTAGCCAAACTATACGCAGTAAAGCTGAAAAATGTGATCTGTATATTGCGCCACCGGACATGAGTCAATTTGGGATGTTTGATACTGATAAAGTGGATGAGATCATTAGCTATACATATAGCTATACCATTGATTTTTTAAACACAAAGATCTAGTTGTATATCTAATCATAGAAAACAAAAAAGGCCTCCAGATGGAGGCCTTTTTCAATGAATAACTCTGTTAGAGAATTAGTTTGCAGTAAATGAGTTCATAAAGATATGAACACCATTTCTGATTTCATTAGTATAAAGGCTGCTTTGGAAAGTCCAAGTGTCACCATATACACCACTCTTACCAGTGATGCGAGTCACAGTAGTAGCATCAGTGATACGGATAGTATCTTGAGTCGTAGCATAATCTTCAACCCAGATATCAGCATCTTGGTCAAATCCTGAAGTGAACCAATCAACTGTTGAAATTCCAGTGAATTGATATACACCATTAGCATTTGTTGTAGTAGTATACATTTTTGGAGCCAATGTAGTAGGATCCATATCTAAACGCATGTAAACTGTTACACCAGCAGGTACAGGCATGTTAGTAGTACCAATTACAACAGGTAAATTAGTTCCTGTTTTTGTAGAAAGTATATGACGTGTATTTACAGATCCAGATACAACAGCAGTTCCGATTTGGATGTTGTTAGGATTGTTTGAAAGGTTTTGTGCACTCATGTAATGAACTCCATACTCATAATTTTGGCCCATGATGAAGTTATCCCAGCTTGAAGTTCCAAAGAAGTTAGCATACAAACCAGTTTTAGTTACACCGTTAACTACAGTATCACGTGTTCCTTGGAAACCATTGATTGTATAGTAACCTTGAACGCCATTAGCATTAGTTTTAACGTTAATTGACCATTTTCCGTTAGCATCAGTTGTTGCAGAATAAACATCAGCACCTTGTGCATAAGAGTTTGGATACAATTGATTTTTGTTCACCTTGATTTGAACCAAAACACCTGAAGCAGGAACGTATCCTGAAGTCCAGATACCTGATCCATTTGGTTTAACGATTTCTTTCATTACTACACCGTATACAGTTGAAGTTCCGGTTACATCAGTTGCAGTAAATTCAGTTTTTGTTTCTTTCTTACAAGAGAAAAATAAAGCTGTAAGAGAAAGAGCTAATAATGATTTTTTCATGACTTTTATATTTTATTGTTATTTTTTAATTGATTGATTTATTAGAAATGGAATAAGATCGTGATAGCACCAGCGCCACCGTTTAAGTTAGTGTTACCACCCAATGTATTGTTCATTGAGAAGATGTTACCTGAGTTGTTATCAACTGAGAAACCTTTGGTGTTCTGTGAATTGTCTACGTTAACTTCTTCAGTGAATACAGTTGGACCATTTTGACCATTCATGAATACTTCTCTTTCAGATTTAGCACCTCTTCTTGTAGCAATTGAGTAACCCCAGCTGTATTCAGCAGCGATAGAGATCTTAGAGAACACGAAGTATTCAACTCCAATAAATCCTTTCAATCCATAACGCATACCACCTCTTTCTTTGGTCCACAAGTTTCTTTCAGTTCTTGCACTTGCTGGAGTTTGTAAACTTGTAACAGGGTTACCACCTGGGTTAAAGTTAGAAGTGTATTCAACAGCGTAAACATCAGAGAATGCGTTACCATAAGTAACTGTTTGACGAGCAGAAGTTCCACCGATACCAATTTCAGCACCATAGAAACCTTGCAAACGACGATATCCTCTACGCATTTCGACACCACCAGTGAAAAGGATGTTGCTCTTTGAATATTTTAACTCATCTTCAACACGGATCAAAGATGCAGCCATGATATCTTGAGTAGTACCTAATGTAGCTTTGTACATCGCTTCAGCATCCTGAACCTGATTTGTAACACGGCCAGATAGAGTATTCATACCGATCTTAGCACGGATAGCCATTTTATCAGTTAAGAAGTACTTACCAACAATTTGGTTGTTAGAAGCAGATACATACTGATTTGCAGAACTAGCTACACCATTCGCAACAGGAGCAGAGTTACCCATGATGCTCACATAACGTAGCGAGATAAAAACAAGATCCAACATTGGAACAGCGTTGAAACCTAAAGCAATGTCACCTTTTTTTGGAAGGATCGCATGACCTTTTTTGTTTAAAACCGCGTCGTCACTAGGACATGGAGTACTGTGGGACCCATCAGACTTTTGGTCTTGGGCGTACGTAAACATTGACAGAAGCAATGTCGGTACAATTAGGACTTTTTTCTTCATATTTATCATTTTGGTTAGTTTAAATGCTTTTAGCAATTCTCTGCAAATTTATGACATTTGGCAAAACAAGCCAAATACATTAACACTTTCATCAATCAATTATTAATATTCATGTGTTAAAAACCTTTATTTATACTCTTTACAAATAATCGCATATTGTTGAATCTCTAGTAAAACAAGGTGTCTCAAGACTATTAAACAAAAAAAGGCCCCTGTTGGGGTCTTTCTAAATTGAATTAAACTATTTAGCTTCTCAAGAGTTTTAGTAGATTTCCTAACTTGTCTTTTAGCTCTGTTCTAGGAACAATTTTATCCAAGAAACCATGTTCTAATACGAATTCAGCGGTTTGAAAGCCTTTAGGAAGGTCCTTACCTATTGTTTCCTTTACTACACGCGGACCGGCAAAACCAATCAAGCTATTTGGTTCAGCAATGTTCAGATCTCCTAACATGGCATAACTGGCAGTTACACCACCTGTAGTAGGATCGGTCAATAATGAAATGTATGGGATCTTGTTTTGTGCCAATTGGCTCAACTTTGCTGAGGTTTTAGCCATCTGCATCAATGAGAAGGCAGCCTCCATCATACGTGCACCACCACTCTTCGAGATGATCAGTAAAGGAGATTTTGTTTTTATACAGAAGTCAATAGAGCGCGATATCTTTTCGCCAACTACACTTCCCATACTTCCGCCAATAAAGCCAAAGTCCATACAACATACCACAAGATCTTCACCGTTCACTTTGCCATAAGCGCTGCGCAAGGCGTCCTTCATTCCGGTTTTTTTAATGGTATCTCTTAACCTGTCTGTGTATTTCTTTGTATCGGAAAAATTCAATGGATCACCACTAACAAGATTCTCATGCAATTCAGTAAAAGAATTATTATCAAATATGATCTCAAAATATTCCTTGCTGGAAATACGCTCATGATAGCCGCACTCAGAGCAAACATACTTGTTTGCTGAATGATCTTGTGCCGTATGGATCTTCTTACATGACGGACATTTATACCACAAACCTTCCGGTGTTTCCTTCTTCTCAGTGGTACTTGTTGTAATTCCTTCTTTTAATCGTTTGAACCAACCCATTTTTAATTTTTTGAAGTTATAAATCAGATATACAATGCCGGTAATTAGGCAATAGTATTGGCCGATCTATGAATATTATGCAATTGTAATTGATTTGTCTAAATACACATCCTGAATGGCATTTAATAGAGCTACACCTTCATTCATTGGCTTCTGGAATGCCTTTCTACCGCTTATCAACCCTTGTCCACCAGCTCTCTTATTGATCACTGCAGTCTCTATTGCTTCCGCAAGATCGCTTGCTCCTTTACTTTCACCGCCACTATTGATCAATCCCATACGTCCCATGTAACAATTTGCAACCTGGTAGCGACAAAGGTCAATTGGATGGTCTGTTGTTAATTCAGAATATACTTTTGGATGAGTTTTTCCGTGACCGATGGCGGTATATCCACCATTTTTATCAGATAATTTTTGTTTGATGATGTCGGCCTGTATTGTTACACCTAAATGATTCGCCTGAGATGATAGGTCGGCTGCTGTATGGTAATCGATACCATCTTTTTTAAATGCGCTGTTTCTTGTATAACACCATAGAATAGTTGCCATTCCAAGCTCATGAGCCATTTCAAAGGCCTTGGCCACTTCAACGATCTGACGTGACGACTCAGCAGAACCAAAATAAATGGTAGCACCTACTGCAGTTGCTCCCATATTCCAGGCTTCTTTAATGGTACCAAACATGATCTGATCAAAACGATTTGGATAGGATAGAAACTCGTTATGGTTGATCTTAACTACAAACGGGATCTTATGAGCATATTTTCTGGAAACAGATGCCAGAACACCATATGTAGAAGCTACAGCATTACAACCTCCTTCAATAGCAAGTTTCACTATGTTCTCACTGTCAAAATAGATAGGATTTGGTGCAAAAGAAGCACCAGCACTGTGCTCAATACCTTGATCAACAGGCAAGATACTCATATAACCGGTATTGCTTAATCTTCCTGTTCCGTAAAGCTGTTGAAGGCTTCTAAGTACTTGCGGATTTCTATTGCTGATACCAAAAATACGATCAACAAAATCTGCCCCTGGTAAATGGATACTTTCCTTTGAAATTGTTTTGCAGGTATGGTTCAATAATCCATCTGCCTTAGCTCCTAATATTTCAGTGATTTTAGACATGTGCTCTTATAATTTTTAAAGGTACAATTATACTATAAAACCCTCTGTAATATGACATTCAGAGTGTTTTTTAATTTTAATTT
>DAISHL010000060.1:0-8797 GCA_036822555.1 Bacteroidota bacterium
CCGTGACGTGAATGGTAAGTCGCGTCATACTGCTTGCTGTAAATAGAATTTGATACATCATTGGTGTTTATCGCTTCCAGATCTGTATTTACCATAGTTCTTTAATTTTTCTCCCTTTCCGTAAATTAAAAATAACAGCACCGGCAAAAGGAAGATATCTGCTAAAACGGCCACCAATACTGTTACGCATATCAGAAAGCCGAAATAGTAGGTGCTTTGAAAATTACTGGTCATTAAACTCATAAAACCACCCAACAAAATAAAGGTTGTAAGAATGATCGGTTTCCCAGTTTCAAAATAAGTTCGTTTAAAAGCATACATCAAACTCTTTCCATATCCTAACTCAATTTTTAATCGCGATATGAAGTGGATCGTGTCGTCGGCAGCTATTCCAAAGGCAATACTGAATACCAACGATGTTGCTGCTTTTAATTCGATACCCATGTATCCCATTAAGCCGGCTATCAATACCAAAGGTATAAGATTAGGCAAAACAAAAACCAGTACCATGCGCCAACTTCGGTGTAAAAAAAACGTCAAAATTGCAATCACAACCACCGAAAATGCAAAGCCCTGTGTCATGTTATCTACCATGTATTCATTGTTTCGGTCAACCAAATGCGCAGCACCTGTGACTTCAAAACTCACTAAGTTGGTGTCAACATTGGAGTGGATATAATCGAAAAGCTTTTGCGTATGTTCCTTAATCTTTAAACTGCCCATATCCTTTATTTTGGCACTTATTTTTGTTTGCATACCATCTGAGGTCACAACTCTTTGTATCTCTTTATTCTTTCGGTTATCAATGATGGCCTGTTTCAGCGCGGCATAGTCTTCTTTTGATGGCAAGCTGTATGAGTCGCTTCCCGAACTTTTATTCAATGCCTTTATCAATTGAGGCACAGAAAGCACAAAACCGGCATTGAATTCCTTTTTTAAAAACCCTTCCACTTTATCAATTTCTCTTACCACCTCATAATCACACACCAATCTGCTTTGATCCTTTAGTTTTACAACGAGTTCAAATGGTCTCACTCCACTATAGTGTTCATCAAAGAAATTAAAATCCTGTTTGATCTTCACTTTCTCTGACAGATCCTCAAGTAAAATATTATTCACTCTGATCTTTGAAATACCAATTGCCGATAACACGAGCAATATGGCCGTAATAAGCAGTATCAGTTTTTGATTTCGGAATATCCAGAAAAGTCCGCTGCGCATTGTATTGGTTGTTCTGTTATTCACTCCATGTATTGAGATCAATTTCTTTGGCGTGAAAAAATAAAGCAGAGCAGGCAACAAGGTATAACTTAACACAAAGGCAATGGTGACACCAACAGATGTGTATATCCCAAAATCACGAATTGGTTTTATGGATGAAAACAGTAATGATAAAAAACCAACAATGGTAGTAATGAGTGTTAAGAAGGTTGGGAAGCCCACTTCCTTTAATATAAGTGGATAGATAGCTCCTTGCTTTGTACCCTTTGCCAATTCCTCAAAATACTTCGAGAAAAAATGAACCACTTCACTCAAGCCCGCAATAAAGATCATGGTGGGCAACATCACTGTCATGAGGTCAATTGGTTTATCCATCAGTTTCATGATACCAAGTGTCCAAAGTATAGATACAAGAACGATCAACACGGGCACAATAACACCATATACACTTCTGAATGAAAACCACAAAAATATGATCACCACCACAAATGCCAGGGCCAGGAATACGAGGAATTCCTTTTGCAGATTATCTAGATACACCTGTTGCGCAAAGATCCTTCCTACATAATGTACATCTTCAAATTTAAAGGCATTAAGTATCGATTCGATATTATTTGCCAAGGCATCACTCTCCTTTTTTGTAAGTAAATCTGCGGTCTTTATAAAAATACTCAATGATCTTGCATCCTTAGGAAAAAACGAACCTACCATGTGAGGGTCGTTATAAATATCGGTGCTATCCTGCGCATACAATTCAGGATCTTCAAAATGAAGGACTCTTTTTTGCACAGGGAACAACCCACTTAGCGAAAGGCTTTTCATGTTGGTTGGTGAAGTTACTCTAACCACATCCTTTACGTCTGAAAGCATCTTGGTTAAACTATCCACCTTAATTAAAAAATCCTTTCGGAAGATCCCTTTCTTGTTCTCTATGGCAACAAGTACAAATTCATTGTCATACCCAAAGGTTTTTCTGTAATTGTTATACAGCTCCAGTTCTTTATCCTCATTCGGAAAAAAGGCCTCAAAATCATAATCGAACCTCATGTTCTTCACCTGCACGGCAAAGAATGCTGACAAAACCACTACCAGGGTGATTATTAGGGCGTTATTTAGCTTTTGTGTTTTAATAGCTGGTCTAAAATTAGTGACTTATATTACATTATAAAACACATATTGTATGTATATTTGTTTAACTTAAATCACACATTTTTTAAATTCAAATACATCCATTATGCCTAAAGGAATATTTAAAGTACCGGTGCCAAGCAACGAACCTGTTAAATCATATGCCGCAGGAAGTGCAGAAAGAAAAGAACTTCAAGCCATGCTTAAGGAATTACGAAGTAAAGAGATCAATATTCCTATGTACATTGGCAGTAAGCAAGTAGAGAGTGGCAACAAGGTGCGACTGGCGCCCCCACATGACCACAAACACACATTAGGATATTTTCACAAGAGTGATAAAACACACGTGACAATGGCTATTGATGCAGCTTTGGCTGCCAAGGAAAAGTGGGCCAATTTAAGTTGGGAACATCGTGCAAGTATTTTCTTGAAGGCAGCAGAATTGATCGCAGGGCCATATCGCGCCAAGCTAAATGCAGCTACCATGTTAGGTCAAAGTAAGAATGCCTTTCAGGCAGAGATTGACAGTGCCTGCGAGATCATTGACTTTTTAAGATTCAATGTTCAGTACATGACCGAGATCTATGCCGACCAACCAATATCATCTCCAGGTGTTTGGAACCGTATGGAATGGCGACCACTTGAAGGATTCATTTATGCGTTGACCCCATTTAATTTCACTGCTATTGCCGGAAATCTTCCTACAAGCTGTGCCATGATGGGTAACGTTGTTGTTTGGAAACCAAGTAATACACAAGTGTATAGCGCCAACGTGTTGATGGAAGTATTTCAGAAAGCGGGCGTTCCGGATGGCGTGATCAACCTTATCTATCCAAGCGGACCGGATGCTGCAGAAGTGATCTTTAACCATAAAGATTTTGCAGGTATCCACTTTACGGGCAGTACAGAGGTATTCCAAAACATCTGGCAAACCATAGGCAACAACATTCACAAATACAGATCATATCCACGCATTGTTGGTGAAACAGGCGGAAAGGATTTTATCATGGCTCACAAATCTGCCGAGCCTGCATCTTTATCGGTTGCTATTTCGCGTGGTGCATTTGAATATCAGGGTCAAAAATGTTCTGCTGCATCTCGTGCTTATATCCCTTCTAATTTATGGGAAGAGACCAAGAAATTGATCCTTGCAGATCTGAAGACCATGAAAATGGGGCCAACAGAAGATTTCACCAATTTCATCAATGCGGTGATCGATGAGAAGAGTTTTGATAAATTGGCGAAATACATTGATGCCGCAAAGAAAGACAGCAATGTGGAAGTGATAGCAGGCGGTAACTACGACAAGAGCAAAGGATACTTCATTGAGCCAACCATTATTGTTGCCAAAGACCCTAAATACGTTACCATGTGCGAAGAGTTGTTTGGTCCGGTTCTGACGATCTTTGTATACGATGCTGAAAAATTTGAGGAAACATTGGAACTTGTTGATTCAACTTCAATTTATGCTTTAACCGGAGCCATACTTGCGCAAGACCGTTACGCCATTGAATTGGCCACAAAAAAACTTAGCAATTCAGCCGGTAACTTCTATATCAATGACAAGTGTACTGGTGCAGTAGTTGGACAGCAACCTTTCGGCGGTGCCAGAGGAAGTGGAACCAATGATAAAGCCGGCGCTAAAATAAATCTATTACGCTGGGTTAGTCCACGTACCATCAAAGAAACCATGGTGCCTCCAACCGACTATAGATATCCATTCTTACAGGCAGATTGATCAATCAATTTGAAAAAAGTTTTTATATATTTTTTCTTATTTATTGGCTTCCCTGTATTAAAATCGCAAGTAAATATAGATAGCCTATTTAATTCAACTGACACAATAAAGGATTTTGTTGTTAGAGGGGACAAAATTTGTGGAGCATTATCAAAAATAGTTCTAAGTAATACCCAAATACAAAAGTCTCTTGAAAAAATAAGTGAACTCGGTAATAAATCTGGCAGCAAAAAAAATGCTGCCATAACTTATAATTACAGGGGAAATATATTGTATTTTCAAAAAAAGTTCAATGAGGCTTTAACAGAATATTTTACTTATCTGAAGTTAGCAGAAGAATTAAAAGATAAAGACCTGATACTTCACGCAAATTGTGAAATTGGAGAAACCTACTTTAAATTAGACAATCATGCATACTCCATCAAACATTTAAACTATGCGCAGCAAAATGTCACCAATAAAACCTCCAATAAATACTTAAAATCAATGTATTCATTGTATGGTACAACATACAAAACAATGAATCAATTTGATTCTGCATTGAAATATCATCAGAAAGCAATTGAGATTAAATTAAAAATAGGTGATAAAAAAGACCTTGCCGGTAGCTATAACAACGTTGGTTTAGTTTATAAACGAATGAAACAATATGACAAGGCACTAGAATATTACAACCAATCATTAAAGATCAAGAGAGAATTCAATGATAAAAAAGGGCAGGCAAGCACCCTAATTAATATGGGAAACATACATACCATATTAAAAGATAATAAAAAAGCTTTTGAGGAACTAACCGAAGGAACAAAACTTGCAAAAGAGGTTAATGAAGGCGAATTTTTCGCCAATGGTATTGAAGGATTAGCTGACAATTATTATCAAACTGGCGAATATAAAAAAGCATCCGATTATTATTTAAGATACAAACAAGTTAGAGACTCTTTAAATCAACAAAAAACATCAAAACAAATTGCAGAACTTACAGCGCAATATGAAACCAATAAAAAAGATGCAGAAATAACTTTGCAGCAAGAACAATTAAGATCTCAAGAAGCCGTTAACTCGAAACAAAAAATAATCACACTTGCATCAACTATTGCATTGGTTATGGCATTAATTGCAATATTTTTTGTTTATAGAAGTTATCGTCAAAACAAAAAGAATGCCTTGATCCTTGCGAGAAAAAACCACGAGATCGAAGAAAAGAACAAGGAGATCACTGACAGTATCAATTACGCAAAACTGATACAACAGAGTTTATTGGCCTCAAAAGAAATGCTCGACAGGAATCTTGACAGTTACTTCATACTATATAAACCTAAAGATATTGTGAGCGGGGATTTCTATTGGGCCACAGAAACCGATAAAGGTTTTCTGATCGCCTGTGTGGATTGCACTGGTCACGGTGTACCGGGTGCATTCATGAGTCTTATAGGTAAGGAAAATTTAGACAAAGCAGTATCAAAATCAGTGAACACCGGACAGATATTGAAAGAACTGAATGTGAATGTAAAAAGATCATTGAACCAGACTGAAAGTTCAAAAAGCAGAGATGGAATGGATGCTGCCGTAATCAGGGTTGAAAAAGAACAGAATGGCGAAGCTAAACTTTATTATGCTGGTGCTAATAGGCCGCTATATATCTTGCGTCACCAAACACAAACCATTGAAGAAATAAAGGCCACAAAACAGGCCATAGGCGGCTTCACCCGCTCTGAACAGGAATTTGAAGAACATCTTGTAAAAGTAAATAAAGGCGATACTGTTGTTATTTCCACTGACGGATATGCAGACCAGTTTGGAAGCGATAAGAATAAAAAACTGACCACAAAACGATTCAAGGAATTGCTGATCTCAGTACAAAGCAAATCCTCACACGATCAAAAGAACAATCTTGAATCCTTCTTTAATGATTGGAGGGGGAAGAACGAACAACTCGATGACCTGTTGGTCATCGGCATCACAATCTAATTACAGATCAGAAACCTTTAGTTCATTCTTCATGCGAACACCTTTTTCTGTTTGCTCCACAGAGATACACTCTACACTTTTATCATGCTCAAAGAATAGCAACCAGTTTTGCTTTGCAGCCTCATTCAATAAATGCGTCTTTTCTTTCAACGTATCAAGCGGGCGAACATCATAACTCATGATATAAGGCAATGGAAGATGTGCTGCACTTGGGATAAGATCGGCCATATACAGCAAGGTGTTGCCGTTATATTCTAACTTTGGTAACATCATAGCCTCAGTATGTCCATTTACTTCCACAAAACTCAAACCATCAATGATCTTACTAGATTCTGTAATGTAATTCAACTGTCCGCTTTCCTTGATCGGTAAAATATTCTCCTTTAAAAAGCTTGCCTTCTCACGAGCATTTGGATTTACAGCCCAATTCCAGTGCTTTTCATTCACGTGGTAGGTGGCATTTTTAAAAGTTGGTATCAATTTACTTTTATCATCATTAAATTTTATACTGCCACCGCAATGATCAAAGTGCAAATGTGTTAAAACCACATCTGTAATATCATCAAACCCAAAACCATGTTTAGCCATTGATTTCTGCAAAGTATCATCACCATTCAAATAATAGAACCCAAAGAATTTCGCATCCTGCTTGTCCCCCATTCCATTATCTACCAAAATAAGCTTATTGCCATCTTCTATAAGCCAACACCTCATGGCCCAATTACACATGTTGTTTTCATCTGCAGGGTTCAATTTATTCCACATACTTTTAGGCACCACCCCAAACATGGCGCCACCATCTAATTTAAAATGCCCTGCATTTACAGAATATAGTTTCATGATATTGTTTTATAATTCTTCAATTATGTTCTTAACGATAGTGTTGTACTTAGCAATGTAGTGTAGTGTTCATTCATTGCAGTCAGTCCGTTCCAGATAAAATCCCTGCGCCTTCCTTCAAAATACGTTTCAATATGCACAGGCTCTACTGTTTCCTCTATTGTTAATTGCTTTAAAATAGTTCCCTGCGCATCGGTTATCTTACATATAAGTTCAAGCTTACCATTGTCAGCTTTAAAATCAACTTTGGTGACACTGATATCAATATAGCTTCGGGGCATTGGCACATAATGGTTCACATACTTGTGCTCAATGGTATTGGGTAAATGTTGCCACTCCAGAATGATCTTTTTCCCCTTGATCTTTTCTGCATTTTCTTCCCTGCTGAGTTCCTTGCTTAAAATATTGGTCAATTCCCACGACACCAATTTTGGATTGATAGTACACACTATCCTTTCTTTGGAAAATGTGTAAACCAATAATGGCACTGTAAAGAAACTTTTGAACTTGCTATGACAATATCCATTCACAACGGGCAGCCTTGTAAAATTCACTTCGTATTGTTCCTTGGATGGTGTAGATAAAATAAGCTTATCCTTTTGAGCATAATACTTGGTCTCCAGTTTATTCTTTCTGGAGCGTGTCATGCATGAACTCAACAGCACTATGCAAAACAGAAAACATGTGTATCTTACATATTCTTTCATATAAAAAAAGCTGTTCAAAGAACAGCTTTTACATTTATCTTGATATATCTTATGCTACTTTTTCGCCTTTTAAAACTTTGGCCATGGTCTTGCCTATTTCAGCCGGACTCTCAACCACAGTAATTCCACACTCACGCATGATCTTCATTTTGGCTTGAGCTGTATCTTCTGCACCACCAACGATGGCACCGGCGTGGCCCATGGTACGTCCTTTTGGCGCTGTTTGACCAGCGATGAATCCTACAACCGGCTTCTTATTGCCATTGGCTTTGATCCAACGTGCGGCATCAGCCTCATAACTTCCACCGATCTCACCGATCATAACAATGGCATCGGTATCAGGATCGTTCATCAATAATTCCACAGCCTCTTTAGTTGGTGTTCCAATGATTGGGTCTCCACCAATTCCAATGGCAGTACTAACACCTAAACCTGCTTTTGCAATTTGATCAGCAGCCTCATAGGTTAAGGTACCACTCTTAGATACAATTCCGATCTTTCCTTTTTTGAAAACAAAACCAGGCATGATACCTACTTTCGCCTCACCTGCGCTGATCACACCAGGACAGTTAGGGCCAATTAATCGGCAACCTTTGGTTTTGATATATTCTTTTGCCTGAATCATGTCCTTTACAGGAATTCCTTCAGAGATACACACAATAACTTTAATGCCAGCGTCAGCAGCCTCCATAATGGCATCTGCAGCAAAAGCAGCAGGAACAAAAATGATGGACACATCAGCCCCGGCAATTTTCACGGCATCAGCAACTGTATTAAATACAGGGCGATCCAAGTGTGTTGTCCCACCTTTTCCAGGTGTTACACAACCAACCACAATGGTTCCGTACTCGATCATTTGAGAGGCGTGAAATGTTCCTTCACCTCCGGTAAAACCCTGAACAATAACTTTAGAGTTCTTATTTACTAAAACAGCCATAATTTTCTTGTTTTAAGATTACGAATATAAACACTTTTAAAGAGTTCAGCAAATTAAAAAATGCTGTTAAAAACCACGTATTTAAGCGATATTAAATGTACAAGCTAAACCTGTTACATTCTGCCCGTCCTTGCAACTTGGTTCTTCAGATCCATGTCCCGGTACAAAAAATGAAAAGAGGTGCATATTTTAACACGATAGTACTTGATCGCCCTTCCATTTTCGTACTGTCCACGTCGCACTACTGAATACTTAATT
>DAISHL010000061.1:0-8757 GCA_036822555.1 Bacteroidota bacterium
CGATACCATTCTGACGATAGGTCATGGCTGCGACTTTCAACTGTCCACCCGCATCCAAACCACCGCTCCAAACAGCTCCTGCGAATGAAGAAGAAGCTCCTTGTGCTCTGTTTGAAGTTGCAGGAATGATATAATAGGCATTGGCATTACCAAATAAATCCCACCACATATCACCACCATTGAAAATGATAGTTCTTACGTTGTTAACCCAAAGTTCTTTACTGGCTGTTGGTGCAGAACAGTTTGACAATGCTTTACCTGCCAAACCTGCTGTACCGGTTGAGCCTGAACCAGTGCGGTTAGCTTCAACACCAGCTTTCTCCCTGCCAAAAGCAGTTAAAGCTGTAATTGTTAAGATTGATACTATTACTTTTTTCATAATTCCGTCCTCCTAAAATTAAAACTCTAACAATAAACCAATACGAATTACACGAGGCTTATTGAATAAGTCTGGGTTATTCATTCTTAAAGTATACAAATCCCTGAATGATTGAGGGTTATTGGCTTGTGCCAAAGCAGCTACCGCCTGAGATGAAGCTAAGTATCCATCATCGTCAGGGTTACCTGTAAAGGCATACACACCAAGAATATTTCTGTTATTCAATACGTTCAATACCTGTAGATAAACATTCACGTTAGCCTGATTCTTGTCTTCTCCTTCTTTCTTACCCCAAGTCAAAGGAATGTTTTTGTCAACACGTAAGTTACCGCGCACATTCCAAGGTAAACGAGAACCGTTCACCGAACCTAATATGTTCGAACGAGAACCACCGTTCAAGGCAACTGGAGTTGAGTAACGAGTATAAGGTGTACCAGAACCAATGAAGAACGTCAAGTTAAATCCAACATCTTCAAAAATATTAAGTGTTTTACCACTCTTACGCTTCAATTGAGGTCCTTTGTAATCCTTTTCAGTACCAAAACGATAATCATATGTTAAAGTAATAGTGTGACGTTGATCATAATCTAACGGCTGTAACACACGTAAGTTAGGCTGACCACTGCTTGCTAAGTTACCACCGCTGTTTGCATTTGAACCAGAACCTTCAGCGAACTGCAATGTATAGTTGGCTTTCATTGATGAACCACCTGTTCTGCGGAAATCAAATGTAGCCGTTAAACCTTTTACAGTTCCAAAGTCAATGTTATCATACATTAAATATGTACGAGGATAAGCACCAACCACTGCACGTGTTTGTAACATGTTACGCATTTCTCTGTAGAACGAGGTGATGGTCAAAGACGCATTCTTACGCTCGTTCAGGATCTGTGAGAAACCTAATTCGTAATCGATTGTTTGTTGAGGCTTCAGGTTTCCGTTAGCAATAAACGGATTACCTGATGATGACTCAAGGAAATAATAGTCAATTGGATTCAAACGGTTAACAGTGTTACCTGGACGTTGAGTTAAGATATCATAGTGAGCAAAAAAGTTAGCCACATCTGAAATTGGGAAAGAGAATGCGATACGAGGCATTACGTTGATTGCGGCAACATAATCCTTAAATGCACCAGCTGAGAATTTCTGACCGTAGTTGGTTACATCTTTATACAAAGGAATTGGACGACCATCTTCTGATGCGATCAAGGTTGGATCAGAGATCTCATTTCCTTGAGCATCATACCATGTGTTGCCATCACGGAAACCTTTGATTGTGTAACTCTTACCTTTTGAAGGGTCAGAAGACACATAAACTGCTGCATCTTTAGAGATACTAGATGGTAAATTATCTGCAAAATTATTTGGTAATCCCTGGATCGAAGCAAGATCACTTACACGAGCAAGGTCATGTAACGCATATGGATCTTTCAATACCTTTTGGTTAGCATCGTAACGATCGATACGTAAACCTGCGTTGATCTTGATGTCTTTGAAGTCAAACTTATCCATGATGTAAACAGAAGAATAGATAGGTTTGAAAGTTCCGATAGGGAATAAGTTTCTTCCATTGTCATCTTTCTTATTCAAGAAATCATTGATATCGGTTGCATTTCCAAATAAACCACCTTGTTTCACACCGGTATGGTCATATCCGCCATAACCTACTAATTGAGCTCCGTCAATGTTACCTAAAAGATCAGCAGCACTGAACATATCTAAACTGAAGGTCTCAGGATCAAGTTCATCAATATTGATCTGTTTATAGTAAGTCTTATCATAACCTAATTTAGTTAACAATCTCTCAGAGAATTGTGTTTGTTTGTCAGCCTGATAAAGGTTATTGAAATAGTAGTAAGGAATTGATCCGCTGAATTCAGGAACTAAAATTGGATTTTTTGTATCTAACTCTTCAAGGTGTGAGTTCACGATCTGACGAGCACGTGTCCATAAACCAGCTGCACCTAAACTGAAATAGTTAAGGAAACGTTGGTCAAACTCCATACCCACAGTGATCGCGTGGTTCTTGATATCAGCGTTAAAGCTGGCAGCAAAACGGAACTGATCGAACATTGTAACACCGTAACCTGTTGGATATGTACCAAAATTAGTATAGAGACCATAGATACTTTGAGGAACATCACCATTTCTTAAACCGTTGTTACCTACAACCTGGTTCAATGAGAAAATTCCATTCGGATTATCGTTGAATAAGAAACTGGTGTATAATGCTGCATCCGGATTAGCATCTGAAGCAGTGAATTGGATAGGTCCGAATGAAGAAGATGCATACGTATATGCGATCACTGAATCACCATTCACCACAAAGTTTGGATTAAAAACATAGTTCAATGCAAAATCCTTTTCAAACTTAGGAGTAACAAATTTTCCAATGTAACCATATTTAAAGAAATCATCCTTATGACGGATATCTTCGCTAATGTTCTTTGATCTTTCATAACTAGCGATGAATTTAAAGAATGGGATTGAGATCAACGATTGAGATTTTTCTTTGCTAGTAAAGCTACCAAACTTTTGAGTGAATGACATGTATGGGCGGAAGGTAGTATTTGAAGAGTATCCATTGTTTGCAGCGTTGAACACTTGACCTGCCCATCCTGCACCATAACTTCCTCCGTATTCAAAGAAACCACCTAAAGTGATGTTGGTATTCATTGTTGGAGCAAAATCCAATTTACCATTGAAACTTAAGTTACGAGCAGACGCATTAGAACGTGTCTGTTGCTTTTTCATGTCGTCCATGGTCACATATTCAGATGAACGTACGTAACCAGTACCTGAAGGCGACTTTACTAATGGGGTCTTTTTCAATTCATCCAGTTTCTCATCTTTTAATACATATACCGGTAAGAATGAAGGATCTGGTTCTTTTTGATATGTTCCCTGACCTGAAACGAAGAAACCTAAGATGGATCTTTTGTTGCCGGCAGAATCTTTCTTGTTCAAAATTGGACCACCAACACTGAAACCTAGTGAATTGTATCCGTAAGGATCTGTGATCTGTGAAGAGATCAACTCAACTCCACCGAAGAATTTGGATTGCGGCCCCCTGGTTGAAACTGAGATAACCCCGGATGTTAAGTCACCATAACTTGCTGGCACACCACCCGTGATCACTTCTAAGGATCCAATCGATTGCTGAGGTAAGTTCAATGAACCAATTACTTTAATACCATCAACGAAATATGTTGAAGATCCACCACGACCACCACGAACGCTCAGTGCACCACCTTCATCAGACTGGTAAACACCACCTGTGGTTGCAGCAACTGAGTTCACGTCTTTTGACGCAAGGTTTTGATATTCTTCACGTGTTACGGTTTGACCAACTTTGGTATCCGGATCGATCAAAGGAACCTGGTAGGTTACAACTTCAACCTCATCCAATTTAACACCACCATCGTTTGATAATGCTATGGTAACATACGCAGTTTTGCCTTCGCCAACTACGATATCACGCACTTCAGATGCTTGGTATCCAACGTAAACACCTTTAACATTGTATTTACCCGGACGAAGTGGCTTAATCACGCACTCACCATCCATGTTTGTTGTTGCCACACCAACCTGTACACCGCCCTGATAGGCCACAATGTTGGCAAATGGGATGGTCTCTTTGGTTGCCTTGTCAATCAAGGTTACCTTAATGGCACCGTTCTGGTCCTGTGCTACAAGCGAAAAGCCTGTTAAAACTAATAATACCAGCGATAAGTAGATCTTTCTAATCATATTGTTAAAATACCTTAAATTCTACAATAATTCTAAGTTGCTAAAGTTATAAATGCACTTCATATAATACAAACAAAATTTTCTCACAGTTATTAAGTATCTGATAATCAAACATATTTTGTTTCCTATTCATTTGGCGCAACTTTCCTGAATCGAAGTTAAGTTAAAATACCTTAATTCAAATAAATGTTAAATGATGTGGTAGGCCAAATTTGATAAGTGGTAAAAATTGAAACTTAAGTGGGAGGGCCTTAAATTTTCTTTTTGCGTTTTGAACGTTTATCGGGTGCTTTATTATCGTTAATTCGTTGCGCTCTTTTCTTGTGTTTCTTCATCCGCTTGCGAACTTCCTTTGTTTGAATTCTTTTGTGATGACGCTTGATCGCCTTGCGCTCTGCACGCTCCTTTGCTCTTCGTTCGCGGGCTTCTGCCCTTGCAATTTTCCGTAGTTTTCTTTCGCTTTGAAATGTCTTCTGTTTGGGTCCAGTTCCCTGTTCATTTTGAGAATATGATCCCATGCTCCAAACGATCGACAGGAGAAAAGTTATTAAGCGAAAAACATGCATCTGATCAGTATTTTACTACTTCTACTCCGAACCGTTTCAAAAACTCTACGCCTTCATCGCTCGGGATACCTTTGTACTGGGCATAACTGTTCTTGTAAAACACTTTTGTGATACCCACCGTATAGATCACACGTGCACATGAAATGCATGGAGACAGCGTTACGTATAGGGTTGCGCCTTTCATTTCCATTTTATTATTGGCTGCGTAAAGAATGGCATTTTGTTCAGCGTGAAGCGCCAGGGAACAGCTCCCTTTGCTATCTCGCGGACACCCTGCCTCCGGCCATTCAACATCACAATTGTGAGTACCTGCGGGCGGGCCATTGTATCCTAGAGAAATGATCCTTGTATCTTTGGTGAGCACTGCGCCTACCTGGGCTTTCACACAATGTGAGCGGGTTGCCAGTTTCTCTGCCAACTCCATGTATATGTCATTAAACGATGGTCTCGACATCTTAAACTCCGATCTTTTTATTTACGATCTCAACGATCTCATTTTCTAATTGAATGGCGGCATCCTGAATCTTTTTACCATCTGCAACCATTTTGTCCACAAATGATTTATCATCAAAACCACTGCAGTTGATTCGCACATTCATGTAGGCTCCCATAACTGCGCTGCGGGCACAAAGCGCCGCAACCCCCGCATCTGAAACCGAATTTGGGTTACCTATCTCAGTCATAGCCTTTATAACCTGCATGCTCTCAAATGCCAAACTCATCACTTTATATGGCACTTCAATTGCAAAACGTGTTGCATCAGCAATTGCCGCTGCGCGCATCTGCTTTTCCTCTTCAGTGGTCTTAGGTAAACCAAATGCAGTCATGATCTTATTGAAGGCTTTGGTGTCAAGGTCTACCATTTTATTAAGCTCATCTTTAAAATATTGCCCTTTTTCTGCCCAATTGGAGAATTCCTCCCAACGATCGTCCCAACCTTTTTTGTGCGAACTTAAATTGGCAACCATGGCAGCAAGGCTTGCACCCAAACTGCCTAAATAGGCAGAAATAGAGCCTCCGCCGGGCGCAGGACTTTCACTTGCTGTTTCATCTGCAAATTCTAAAAGTGACATGCTCACAAGTTTAGAATCCGCTTTGTCCTTAAGTAAATACTCGATGATCCTTTCTTCAGGTTTAAATGGCGCTAATTCATCTAGCCCCATTGACTTCACAGCGATCTTTATCAATTCCTTTTCACTAACACCGGTGGAACGTTGCTGCTTCTTTAAGAAGTATTTACCGGCATCCAACATAGCCTTAAGAGGTATCAATCCCACAAGTTCACTTCCGGTAACACGTATGCCGCGCTCTGTTGCCTTTTTGCAAACCTCATCGAAAGCAATATGTACAGGGGTAATATTGATATTGGTAAGGTTCATTGAAATTTGAGCCACACCGTATTCCTCAATGTACCATCCGATAGCCTTTACCGATTTTAACGAACCCGGTATTGACTTTGGCGTGCCATCAGGATAGGTAACGATCTTGCCTGTGATCTTGTTTCCTTCACGCATCACACGGCCCGCCTCGCGCACATCAAATGCAATTGAGTTGGCACGACGTGTGGATGTTGTGTTCAGATTGATGTTATATGCCACTAAGAAATCTCTGGCACCTATCACGGTTGCTCCTCTTTTTGCATCAAATTCTGCCGGACCGGCATCTGGTTTCCATTCAGGTAATTTGATCTTCTTAAAGAATCCCTCATACTCCCCCGCCCTGATCACCGATAGATTACTACGCGACTTATCTGGCTGCGAACTTTCATAAAAATAAACAGGTATGCCAAGTTTCTCACCAACCATTTTACCAAGTTTTACAGCATATTGCGCTGTTTCTTCCATGGAGATATTGCTTATCGGAATGAAGGGACAAACATCCGTAGCACCCATGCGGGGATGTTCCCCTTTATGCTTGCTCATATCGATCAGTTCCCCGGCCTTCTTTATCGCAAGGAATGCGGCTTGCACCACAGCCTCAGGATTCCCAACGAACGTTACCACTGTTCTGTTGGTGGCCTTTCCTGGATCTACATTCAGCAACTTTACACCTTCAACACTTTCAATTTCGTCAGTGATCTGCTTGATGATACTCATATCGCGGCCTTCGCTAAAATTTGGCACGCATTCGATCAATTGATTCATAGTTTAAAATCTTTATTGAGTTTATTGATTTCTTTAAATCTCGGACAGGTGACCAGATGATCATTCACGAGGCCTACAGCCTGCATGTTTGCATAACAAATGGTGCTTCCCCTGAACTTAAATCCTCGCTTTTTCATATCGGCAGCCATGGCATCACTTTGATGGGAGGTTGCCGGAATGTCATGTTGCGCCTTAATTTTATTTACCAAAGGTTTGTTGCCCACAAAACTCCAAATATAGTTGTTGAAACTCCCATACTCCTTTTGTATTTGCATAAAAGCCTTGGCATTGGTGATCATTCCTTTGATCTTTAGCCTGTTTCTTATGATGGAATCATCCAACATTAAGCGCTCTACATCTTGGTCGGTGAACTTGGCTACTTTCTTATAATCAAAGTTTGCAAATGCCTTTTTAAACCCCTTTCTCCTGTGAAGTATGGTCTTCCAAGACAATCCTGCCTGAAAACTTTCCAGTACCAGGAATTCAAAATGAGTCTTGTCATCCATAACAGGCACACCCCATTCCACATCATGGTATTGTTGCATTAAACTATCATTTCCGGGCCAGGTACACATGCTAAAAAGAGTTTCAAATATAATTCATTTAACCACAATAATTAAATAACTTTGTTGATGCATGGTCAGCCAACAACTATATACTTTGCTGCGTAAGGAATTCACCCTTGAATTCAGGCAAAAGGCTTCCTTAGGTGGCATATTGGTGTATGTAGTTGCTACCATTTTTATTTCTGCCTTAAGTTTTAACAAGGTAGTTACACCCGCAACTTGGAATGCCCTTTTCTGGATCATTTTTTTATTCTCAGCCATTACCATTTGTGGGAAAAGCTTTAGTAAAGAAAGTGGTGGAGCAGCGTTGAATAACTATATGCTTTATAAACCTTTGGTGTTCATAGGGGCCAAGCTCATTTATAATTTCATTTTTTTATTCGTTGTTAGTCTTATTACACTTTTCTTTTACAGTTGGTTCGTGGGCAACATAATCCATAATTTTTCAATGTTCTTTTTGGTATTATTTCTTGCCGCCATGGGGTTTTCATCAGTTTTAACACTTATGAGCGCAATTGCCTCTAAAGCTGAGAATAATTTTACACTTGTGAGCATCTTAAGCTTTCCGGTTCTTATACCGGTATTGGTGCTGGTTTTAAGAATAAGCAAACAAGCCATTGACGGCTTGTCATGGAGTGTGAGTTATGATTTTTTAATGCTTTTAACCAGCATCAATGCAATTTGTGTGGTGCTTTCAATACTTTTATTTCCGTATCTTTGGCGCGCTTGATAATGAAGGACTCTTGGTATAAAATAGTTTCCGCGATCTGCATCCTTTACACACTCGTTTGGGGTTTGTTGGGACCAGTACCTCGTCTTGACATTCTGAATGAAAGCATTCGCAATGTATATTATCATGTGCCAATTTGGTTTGCCATGCTCTTTCAAATGGGCGCTTCTGTTTTTTACAGCATCCGCTACCTTCGATCGCAAAAAAAAGAAGACGAAACTGTGGCCTATAATGCTGCGTTGGTTGGCATCTTTCTATCCATTCCTGGTATGATCACCGGCTCGTTATGGGCGAAGTATACATGGGGCACATGGTGGACATTTCAAGATCCTAAGTTAAATGGCGTGGCCATAGGCATCATGATGTATCTCATCTATTTCATTCTCAGAGCATCCATCATACAGGAAACCGCAAGAGCCAGAGTTAGTTCTGTGTTCAACATTTTTGCTTTTGTAATGTTGATCTTATTCATCATGGTATTTCCTCGTTTAACTGATTCATTGCACCCCGGTAACGGTGGCAACCCTGCCTTCGGAAAATATGACCTTGACAATAACATGCGCCTTGTATTTTATCCTGCTGTGATTGGCTGGGTTTGTTTCAGCGGATGGTTATTGAATAT
>DAISHL010000062.1:0-8705 GCA_036822555.1 Bacteroidota bacterium
ATATGGTCCGGAGATTGCAGAGGCCATAGGAAAGGAATTCGGAATTGGGACCATGTTCAGTAATGCAAACATGTTAAAGCCGGAAGAATTAAGGAAAATGGTTGATGATGGTATAGCAAAATTTGGGAAGATCGATGTGTTGGTGAACAACGCCGGTATACAGCACGTATCGGCAGTTGAAGATTTCCCGGATGAGAAATGGAACGCCATCATTGGAATAAACTTGAACTCTGCATTTTATTTAACAAAAGCAGTTTGGAAGGGAATGAAAGAACGAAAATTCGGCAGGATAATCAATATTGCATCAGCTCATGGATTGGTGGCAAGTGAGTTTAAAAGTGCCTATGTGGCCAGCAAACATGGAATCATTGGGTTTACCAAAACTATTGCATTGGAAGGAGCTCCGTTCAATATCACTGCAAATGCCATTTGTCCGGGTTATGTGAAAACGCCCCTGGTAGAAAAGCAAATTGCTGATCAGGCTAAAACGCACGGAATTCCTGAGAGTGAGGTTGTAAGTAAGATCATGCTCTATAAGCAAGCGGTGAAGGAGTTTGTAACGGTTGAAGTATTGGGCCAGGCGGCAGTGTTCATGGCAAGTGAAGGAGCTTCAACTTTAACAGGGGTGGCCCTGCCAATAGACGGAGGATGGAATGCCCAATAAAATTTTTAAGTTTAAGTAATATTAGGTAATATTGTAATAATTAATTCAATAGCTATGAATAAATTCTTAATAGTGTTGATGCTGATTGCTTCAGTTGCAACCGCACAAACCAAAGGTAAAGGAACTCCGGCCAAAGGAAAAGGTAAAGGAAAGGTTGCCGTAACTGATTCCAGTGCAGCCGGACAGGAGGAAGATATTGAAGTTGATCCTTGGGAAATGTTTGAGATGGGTCTTCCTATTGAGAATGAAATTGACCCCTTAACTGGCAAGACGGTATTTCACAAAGATCGTAAGATCAAGAACGACTCTGCAAGGGCGGCCTTCAGAATTCAACTAAAGAAAGAAAGAAATACCTTTAGGGTTTACACTAACTACCCGAAGAAGAACTCTAAGGAGCGCATTCAGCTTTGCATCAATATTACAGCCAAAGACACGAATCTAACCTATTGCACAAAGGATTCGATCTGTAAAGATCCGGAAGTAACAAAACTATTATTCAATAAAACAGTTGGAGATACCGTGTACCAGCTGATCTTGGTAGATGCATTCACAAAATCGGCTTATAATGGTGGCGCATGTAACGGAGGAAAAGAAACCAAATTGTTCTTTGAGAGATGGAATGCCCCTAAAGGTAAAGCCATCTGGAAAACACGCACAGTAGCTTCTTGTATCAAGACGATCACTAACATGACCAAAACACCTATCAAGGATTGGGACGGTAGCGCCCCACTGGTGGTGAGTTATCATAAAGGCTCAAGTTTCATTGATGTGAAATTTGATCCTGCGAACCCGCACCTAGGGTTGCAAAGCAGTAAAGACGAATAAGAATCATGTTAGTTTGTGATTTCTGAATAATGCTTTAAAAATAGCCTTATATCCTTTGTCTATCATCTACGGAACGGTGATAGCCATCAGAAACCGCTTATTTGATCTCGGAATACTAAAAGAATTCAGACCCGAAATTCATACCATAGGTGTTGGAAATTTGGCTGCCGGCGGTGCAGGTAAAACGCCAATGGTAGAATATCTGATACGCTTGTTGTTAAAGAATGATTTTAAAGTTGCAACATTAAGCAGGGGATATAAACGAAAGACCAAAGAATTTTTAATTGCCACAGAAACCAGTACAGCAGAGGATATTGGCGATGAGCCACTGATCTACAAAACAAAATATCCTGTGCAAGTTGTAGTTGATGCCAACAGGGTCAATGGTATTAAAAAGATCAGTGATTTTGATGAAAAGCCTTCTATCGTTCTGCTAGATGATGTGTATCAGCATAGATACATCAAGTGTGGGATGAATATTCTTGTAACTGAATACAATCACCCATATTTTAATGACACAATGCTTCCTGTAGGAACACTCAGAGAACCTATTAGCGGAATGGATCGCGCAGATATCATTGTGATCAGTAAAACTCCTGAAAGAACAACACCAATTGAATTAAGGAATGTGGTAAAGGATGTGAAACAAAAAGCACATCAGCAAGTGTTCTTCAGTTATTTGAAATATGGCGATCTTTATTCCATCAGGAACATCGACGATCAGTTACCTGTTGAGAAAGAATTATTCAAGTACCATGTGATGGCACTAACCGGCATTGCCAATGCCACACCTATGATCACGTATCTGAAGGAGTACGCCAACGAGGTCTATCATTTCCCGTTCGATGATCATCATGAGTATATTCCTAAGGAACTGGAGGACATTCAGCGGTATTACGAGCAAATAAACAAACAACACAAGATCATAATTACCACTGAAAAGGATCTGATGCGATTAAAAAATGCATCTGTTTGGTCTATTGCACAAAACATGAATATATTTGTGTTGCCTATAGAGGTTACATTCAAAGAAAAAGAGGAAGAGTTCAATTCTATAATTTTAAAATATGCTAGAACAAATAGATTTTACCACCAAAAGTATTCAAGAGAAGACCAATAATTTCAAACCTCAAGTAGGAATTATTTTAGGCACGGGATTAGGTGGACTGGTAAAGGAAATTACCGTGGAGCATGTGATCCCATACAATGAGATCCCGAATTTTCCGGTAAGCACAGTTGAAGGCCATAGCGGCAAATTGATCTTTGGAAAACTTGGTGGTAAGAATGTAATGGCCATGCAGGGTCGGTTCCATTTTTATGAAGGATATGATATGAAGCAGATCACCTTTCCTGTAAGGGTTATGAAAGCTATGGGTATAAAAACACTTTGTGTAAGCAACGCCAGTGGCGGTATGAATCCATCTTTCAAGGTTGGTGAGATCATGATCATAAACGATCACATCAATTTGTTTCCTACCAATCCGTTGATCGGAAAGAACATCAATGAGTTGGGGCCGCGCTTTTTGGATATGAGTGAGGCTTACAATAAAAGATATATTGAATTGGCAAAAACCATAGCAAAAGAAAATAATATTAAGGTGAGCGAAGGAGTGTATGCGGGCTTAACAGGTCCGTGTTTTGAAACCCCGGCAGAGTACCGTTATTTGTGGCGTATGGGCGCAGATGCGGTTGGCATGAGTACGGTACCTGAAGTGATCGTTGCTAAACATGGAGGCATGGAGTGTTTTGGTATCAGTATCGTTACAGATCTTGGAGTAGAAGGTGTGGTTCAAAATGTCAGTCACGAAGAAGTGCAGCAAGTTGCAAATGCGCAGGAGCCTAAAATGACATTGATCATGAAGGAGCTGATAGCGCGATTATAAGTTTTCTTTTTTGAGGTATTGATCTTTCTTACTTCCCTCGTACATTTCGTACTTGAGGTACTTGCATTCAAGCGATCCGTTGAAGAGTGTGATCTTTCGTGTTGGTCTTAATCCTATATTCTTGAATCCTTCTGCGCTGCTGGTAATGATCCAGCATGTAAATCCTGCAAAATCCTTTTTTAGTTTATCGCCAATTTGTTTGTAAAAGGCAGCAATTTCCTGCTTTTCAATACGCTCACCATAAGGAGGATTTAGAATGATGAATCCGTTCTTTCTATCCGTTGTGAGCTCAAAAAAATTCTTGTTACTTACCTTGATGATGTCCTGAAGCTTCGCGTTCTTCAGGTTATTCATCATTTTTTTAACTGTAGGTTCAAAGATCTCATTGGCCACAATATCCAGCTCTTGTTCCTTGATCTTGTTCAATGAACTTTCTGTGATCAGTTCAAATAGTTTTGCATCATAATTTTTCCAGCGCATGAATGCAAATTCCTGTCTGAAAATTCCGGGAGGTATATTGTTGGCCCACAAAGCCGCTTCAATTGCAATTGTGCCGCTTCCGCACATGCCATCGATCAATTGTTTGTGAGGTTGCCATCCACTCAACATTACCAGACCTGCTGCCAGGATCTCGTTGATGGGTGCTTTATTCGTATCTGTTCTGTATCCTCGCTTGTAAAGCAATTCGCCGCTGCTGTCAATGTTTACAGATACTTCATCCTTAAAGATGTGGATATATATTCTGAGTGACGGATGGATCAGGTCAACGTCCGGTCGTTTGCCATAGCGGTCTCTGAATCTGTCCACAATTCCATCTTTGGCCTTTTGTGCCATGAATAAACTGTGTTCAAAGAAATCAGAATTTACAACACATTCAATTTTTATACTTTCAGTGTATGAAATGAATTTTTCCCATTGAATTTCTTTGATGCCGGTATAAAAACTTTCGTTGTCGCTTGCTTTGAACGAATGCATGGGAATAATAACCTTTAAGGCAGTGCGCAAACATAAATTGGCTTTATATAAAAAACCAAGATCGCCTTCGAAACTTACACCACGTTTAAAAGCCTGTATGTTCTTGCCTCCAAGCTGAAGGATCTCTTTTTGTAAAACCTCTTCGAGTCCGAAAAATGTAGTGGCTTTCATTTCAAAATCGCCGCTATGTGCAAATGTGTATTTCATGGCAATTTTAAAAGGCCGGGTTTATTACTCAGAAATTAAGGATTACTTTTTTGATGATCTCAACGCAGGCTAACAATTGTTCCTTGTTGATGATCAGTGGTGGAGCAAAACGGATGATGTCGCCATGTGTTGGTTTAGCCAACAGTCCATTCTCGGCAAGTTGCAAACATACGTCCCATGCAGTTTTGCCGTTTTTTTCCTTTATAACAATGGCATTGAGAAGACCTCTGCCTCGAACATCTGTAATCACATCACATTGTGATTTAAGCTTAGTCAATTCATCGCGAAGTAACTGACCCATCACTTCTGAATTCTCCGCTAATTTTTCATCCTTTAGTATTTGCAAAGCCTCCATGGCCACAGCGCAAGCAAGCGGATTACCTCCGTATGTGCTTCCGTGCTCACCTGGTTTAATGGTAAGCATTACTTCATTGTTGGCTAAAACAGCACTTACCGGCATAATGCCACCACTTAAGGCTTTGGCAAGAATTAATATATCTGGTTTTACATTCTCATGGTCGCAGGCTAGCATTTTGCCAGTGCGGCAAAGGCCTGTTTGTACTTCATCTGCGATAAATAGTACATTGTATTTAGTACACAGATCCCTTACGCCTTTCAAATAACCATCATGCGGAACCACAACACCTGCTTCGCCTTGGATAGGCTCAACCAAGAATGCGGCAACAATTCCGTCTTGCAATGCATTTTCAAGCGCGATAAGATCGTTGAATGGAATGGTGAAATATCCTGGCATGTATGGACCAAATCCTTTATAACTGCTTGGGTCGCTGCTTGCAGAGATCGCAGCCAATGTTCTTCCCCAAAAGTTACCTTCAACAAAAACAATTTTTGCTTCATTTTCTTTAACCCCCTTCACATCATAGGCCCATCTGCGAGCAAGTTTGATGGCGGTTTCCCCACCTTCAACACCTGTATTCATTGGCAATACTTTATCGTAGCCAAAATATTCTGTGATAAATTTCTCGTATTCTCCAAGTTTTGAATTGAAGAATGCGCGCGAGGTGAGTGTGATTTTTTGAGCTTGCTCTGACAATACCTTGAGCAATCGGGGATGGCAATGCCCTTGATTAACCGCACTGTATGCAGATAGGAAATCGTAATACCTTTTTCCTTCCACATCCCAAACAAACACACCTTCTCCTTTTTCAAGAACTACAGGTATCGGATGGTAGTTATGTGCTCCATACTTCTCTTCAAGTTCCATTAGCTGTTCGCTGCGCGTTGCCGTTGCCATCATGATAAATTGTGTTAATGCAATATTTCACAAATGTATTCAAAATGCCCTGATTTACCTAATAAATGGGGTTTTGGCTCTAAAGACCAAGGAAATTTGCTTAACAAATTTTAACACGACTCAATTCCCCTCAAACCCGCATCATTACTAATTTAGCGGTTCATCACACTTACAAAAATTTATGGTAGATATTAACGAAATTAACGAACGTATTCAACGTGAAAGTGCCTTTGTTGACATGTTGAATGTTGAAATGGATAAGGTGATCGTTGGTCAGAAGTATATGATCGAGCGATTACTAATTGGTTTGTTAAGCAATGGTCACATTCTTTTAGAGGGTGTGCCTGGTCTGGCAAAAACCTTAGCGATCAATACACTTGCCAAATGCGTGGATGCAAAATTCAGCAGGATACAATTCACGCCGGATCTTTTGCCTGCCGACGTTATCGGAACAATGATCTACAATCAAAAGCAGGAAGCGTTCAGTATCAAAAAAGGGCCCATCTTTGCGAATTTTGTATTGGCAGATGAGATCAATCGTGCCCCGGCCAAAGTGCAATCGGCCTTGTTGGAAGCCATGCAGGAAAAGCAAGTGACCATTGGCGAAGAAACATTCAAATTACCGAATCCATTCCTGGTGCTTGCAACACAAAACCCTGTAGAGCAGGAAGGAACTTATCCGCTGCCTGAAGCACAGATGGATCGTTTCATGCTGAAGATCGTGATAGGCTATCCTACGAAGGAAGATGAGCGCCGAATCATTGCCTCTAATATTTCTCCGAATGGTATGCCAACACCTAATACCATACTTACACCGGAAGCGATCATCAAAGCCCGTGCTGTGGTAAAGGATGTATATATGGATGAGAAGATCGAAAGATACATCGTGGATATTGTATTTGCTTCGCGTTTCCCTAAAGAATATAAATTGCAAAAATTTGAAGGATTGATCTCTTATGGTGGATCACCTCGTGCATCTATCAATTTGGCGCTGGCAGCAAAAGCATATGCTTTCATTAAGCGCAGGGGATATGTGATACCGGAGGATGTGCGCGCAGTGTGTGTGGACGTGATGCGTCACAGGATAGGTTTAACCTACGAAGCAGAAGCAGAGAATATCACCACAGAGAATATCATCACCGAGATCCTAAATACTGTAGAGGTTCCATAGTAAATTGAAATTTAAATGCTGAGGTCTTTGTAGCCACTAGATTTGGCAAATAAGAGGTCAACATTGAAATTAAAACCATTGTCATGGAAACGTCAGAGCTCCTTAAGAAAGTTCGTAAAATAGAGATCAAGACCCGAGGACTGAGTAAACAGATCTTCTCGGGTGAGTATCATAGTGCCTTTAAAGGCAGGGGGATGGCTTTTTCCGAAGTTCGAGAATACACGCCGGGTGATGATGTAAGGTCTATCGATTGGAATGTGACCGCGCGTTTTAATACTCCCTTTGTAAAAGTATTTGAAGAGGAACGGGAATTAAGTGTAATGATGCTGGTGGATGTGAGTGCGAGCGGACTATTTGGTACCTATGAAAAGATCAAACAGGATCTGATCACTGAACTGTGTGCCGTTATTGCTTTTTCTGCTTCAACAAATAATGATAAGATCGGGATCATCTTTTTCAGTGATAAGATAGAGAAATTCATTCCTCCCAAAAAAGGAAAATCACATGTGTTAAGGATCATTCGGGAGCTTATAAATTTTGAACCGCAGAATAAAGCTACTAACATAGAGGTGCCATTGAGGTTCATGACCAATGCCATTAAAAAGCGCACCATCGCATTTTTGATCAGCGACTTTCAAGCGCCTATCAATTATACAGACGCGCTTAAAATAAGCAACAAGCGCCATGATGTTGTTGCGCTTCGGGTGATAGATAAAACTGAGCAGGAATTACCTGATGTGGGACTGATCAAATTAAAGGATAATGAGACGGGCAACACTGTTTGGGTGGATACATCAAATAAGGAATTTAGGAAACACTACGCGGTGAATAGAATGAAGTTTGAGAACGAATTGAAAGACCTGTTCAACAGAAGCGGCGTTGACACAACCACGGTATTCACAAATGAAAGTTATATCAAGCCATTAATGAATCTGTTCAAAAAGCGATGAGGTATTTTCTTAAAATAGTTGGAATAATTCTGGTATTGTTCATTACGGGCACAACGCTTGTTAAGGCGCAAGACATGCGCGTAACCGCTGTGTTAGATTCATCAAAGATCAGAATCGGAGAACAGGTGCACCTCGACCTTTACTTTTTATACAATCCAAACAAAGGATCGTTTAAGATCCAATGGCCTACGTTCAGCGATACCATTACTGAGAAAATAGAGGTTGTAAATGTAGAGCCTATAGATACAACAATGCCTGATAAGAACAATCCGGGATTGATTCAACAACATCAGCGCATCACTATCAGTGCATACGATAGCGGGTATTTTGCCATTCCACCATTTAAATTCCTTGTGAATGAAGATACGGCCAATCCAATGTTCACAGAGGCTTTATTGCTTGAGGTGCATACGATTCCAACCGATACCAGTATAACCAAAACAAAAGATATTAAGGAACCATTGAATGAGCCATTCAGTTGGAGATGGTATAAAAAACACATCATTTTCTTTGCGATCGCTGCAATAGTATTGGCGTTGATCATTTTATATGTGATCTATTACAACAAAAAGAAAGCCTTACAGATCGTTGAACCCGATAAACCAAAGATACCTGCACATATCACTGCATTAGCATCACTGGAGAAGATAAAGAATGAAAAGGTCTGGCAGCAGGGCAATGCCAAGGACTATTATTCTGCCATTACAGATACGGTGCGATAGTACATTGAAGAAAGATTTGGTATCAATGCACTTGAGAGCACAACGGAGGAACT
>DAISHL010000063.1:0-8671 GCA_036822555.1 Bacteroidota bacterium
CCTAAAATTAATAAATAAACCGGGTAATGAATGGCTTTTTCAGATAATTTTTACACCCTCTTTTCCTTGCTGAACAGCGAGTTTCTGTGCTTCAGAAAGGTATGCACCATAAAGCCCAAGGATAAAAGCGACATCATCTCTATGCCAATACGTGTGATGTACAAATGCCTTTCAACCTCCATGGTATCTGCATTATACGATAAATACACATTTGCTATTAAAAGCATACATATGAACGCAGGGAAAAGCAAATGGATCTCTCTGAATTTATACCACATGATTACACACGCCAATACCAATACCAACGCAACATAACTATTGAACAGCGGAAAAACATTGTCTGCATTGTGAAAGAACTTCTGTGGAACTTGATAATAGCCATAATGATTGTAGGCAAATATACGATCGAGTTGCTGCAGCGTTTGGTCATTCAAAATAAAATACTGGAAGTGAGTGATCAGGAATTTCTGGTATTTGCTCTTCCCATTTTCCTTCACCCAATCAAACAGTACAGTGTAAGTAGAGTCTGTATACCGCTTATACAACACTTGTTTTCCTTCTTGTGTATCAATGGCAATGCCTTTAAAATCTGACCTTAACTGGTCAGCTTGAGGCATACCTTCTTTCACGAACCAGTTCAGGTGTTCCTCATTTTGAACTATCCGTCCTGCCAAAGTATTAAAAACAGGAAGTGCACTGCGCTTGCCTACCGAAACTGTATGGCCTTGAAATACAAATAAGCCCAATGAAAACATGACCAGAACGATCATTTTACGTGATAAGTGTTTGTTATATGCATCAAATAAGGCAATACCGACAAAGCTCATGAGGATGAGATAAGGCCAGGTGTCGCGCGTGAATGAAAAAAACAAGGTGATACTCATCAACAGGATCGTCCACACCCAATTGCGTTTCACAATGAAACCAAAAAGTGCCGACAACCAATAAAAAAAATGAGAAGGAGATGGATTCAGATAAGATATTGTTTGACCAACCTACTATGTTCCACCATGTAAAAAAGAAGAATAATACCAAGGCCATTACTAGTTTCAAAACATGGTGAGCCAGAAACCTCAGCACACATACAACAAAAACACCAACACTAAAACAATAGAATGCCTTTTGAAAATACAGCATACGCTCCGGCTCAGAGCCTGCCAGCTTATAGAACAATGGAACTGTAAAAGGCCGGGGCGTGAACCACATGGCCGGTTCGGGTATATAGAACTCCTTGCTGAACAATGGATAGTTTGATTGCCTCAGATAATCCTGTGGGTCTGCGAAAAAATTCCAGATGGGATCAATGGCAGGTATATCAAGGATCACATAACAAAAGAAAATGAATCCAAACAAGATCAGTGAATAGATGATATACTCTTTTTTAGCTGACATTCACTGAGAGTTCAGGTTTACAAATTGTCAAATTCACTAGGCTGGTTTTGTTCCTGAAAATTCTCTACATCGTATTTACTGCAGTCTAATTCAAGATTCGGATCCATTGTTTTTGGTCTTGGGAATTCACCCTTGCTTACTTTCAATGTAGGATCGGCGTACACTTTATTGAAGAATTTACCCCATATAGGCAGCGCCATGCTAGCCCCCTGCCCTTCAACGATGGAATTGAAGTGGATACTTCTGGCTTCACCACCTACCCATGCACCTGCCACCAGATCAGGTGTTAATCCAATGAACCATCCGTCAGCATTATGTTGTGTGGTTCCTGTTTTACCTGCGATCTGATTGTACAATTTGTATTTAGGTCCGCGCAAACGGGTACCTGTTCCATAATCACACACACCCCGCATCAATTGTATCATCACGTATGCTTTTTCCTCACTGAACACTTCGTCTGAGTTTGGTACAAATTCTTCAAGCACTTTTCCGTTCTTATCCTCTATTCGTGTAATGAAGGTTGGCTGAACATAGGTACCTTTATTAGCGAACGTAGAGTTTGCGGCAACCATTTCAAACACACTAATATCCGCTGTACCCAATGCTATGGATGGTACCTCAGGGATCTCAGACGAAATACCCAGACGTTTAACAAGATTAACTGTAGCAGCCGGTCCGTATTGTTTCATAACCCAGGCAGTCACAAAGTTGATGGATAAGGCCAGCGCACGGCGTAATGTTATCATTTGTCCTGTACCTTTCATGCCATCGCTGTTATCAGGGCACCAGTCGGTACCATCAGGCAATGCAATGCAGGTGCGTACGTTAGGCACCTGATGGCAAGGGCTTAATCCTTCTTGTATGGCCAAAGCATATACAAAAGGTTTAAAGGTTGATCCTACCTGACGCTTACTTACTTTCACATGATCATACTTGTAATGTTTGTGATTGATGCCACCTACCCAGGCCTTCACATACCCTGTTTGCGGCTCCATGGCCATAAAACCAGTTTGTAAGAACGACTTGTAATATTTGATGCTGTCAAAGGGCGTCATAATGGTGTCTATTTCGCCGCGCAAGCTATACACGCGCATTGGCGAAGGTTTATAGAACGTGGCCATGATCTGTTCCTGAGACAATCCTTGCTGTTTCAATTCTCTGTAACGCTCACTGCGTTTCATGGATGACTCCATGATCTTTTTGATCTCATCTTTGCTCACATTCCAGGCGAATGGTGCATTCTTTTTGGTCTTGCATTCTTTGCTGAACAAGATCTGAAGATCGTGCATATGCTCTGTTACAGCTTCTTCGGCATAACGCTGCATGCGAGAATCAACCGTAGTGTAGATCCTTAGTCCAGCTTTGTAAATATAGAATGGCTTCTTTGTTTCAGGATTGATATGCTCTTCACACCACTTCTTCAAAAAATTATCTCGCAGGTATTCACGGAAATATGGAGCAGGCCCTTCGTTATGATCTTCCGGATGAAAGTTCAGCCCTAAGCCGGTATTCTTCAATGAATCATATTTTTCTTTAGTCAAGTAGCCATACTTCACCATCTGGTTCATTACTACGTTGCGGCGTTGCATGGCTCTGTCAGGGAAACGTATCGGATTGAACAATGCCGGATTCTTGGCCATTCCCACCAACATGGCTGCTTCCTGTATCTCCAGGCTATCGCAAGACTTATCGAAATAGATCTTTGCAGCTGATTTTATTCCAACGGCCAGATTGAGAAAATCGAATTTATTCAGGTACATGGCCATGATCTCGTCCTTGGTATAATTCTTCTCAAGACGTGTGGCCGTGATCCATTCCTTCATTTTTCGAGCAACCAATGCAGGCTTACTTAATTTCTCACCGCGTGGATACATCATCTTTGCCAGCTGCTGTGTAATGGTACTGCCTCCACCACTGCTTCCACCGCCAAATATTCCGGAAGCTGCCCGGAACAAAGCTTTCACGTCAACACCACTGTGCTCATAAAAACGCGCATCCTCCGTAGCAACCAGGGCCTCTACAAGATCTTTGTCAAGTTCTTCAAACCTTACGTTCACCCTGTTCTCACTGTAAAACTTCCCAAGCACTTTCATGTCGCTGCTATACACCACTGTAGCAAGATTGCTTTTAGGATTTTGTAACTCTTCAACGCTTGGCAATTCACCAAAGGCGCCTACAGAAATAAGAAATACCATTAAGAACAAAAGTGCGAACGGACCCCAAACAAAGATCCATACCCATTTCACATATTTAGACGCGGAAGACACTGAATAATTTTTTGGGTAAAAATAACAAAATAAGGCATATGGGCTGGCGCCGTCATCTTATTTAGAGATAATATTTCTTAAATTAGAGTATTGATTTAGATGCACTTTTTGTGGTTAAATAGTTTATTGATCCTTGTACTTCTAAGTGTGAATTCATGCAAGAAAGATCCTTCATTGAACACCAATGTAGTACCGCCAATTTATTCTCAGATCAGCGATTCTATACCAAACATCTTTGTTGTGATCATTGACGGTCCAAGATACTCTGAAACCTGGGGAGACCAGACACATCAATACATTCCGGCCTATGACAGTTTAAGTTCTTTTGCCAGCGTGTTCACTAATTTCAAAAATGAAGGACTAACGAATACTGTTAACGGCCACGTAGCTATTTGCACCGGCTATTATGATACCCTGGCCAATGATGGCTCAGAGTTGCCAAAGTATGGATCGTTCCTTCAATACTGGTTGCAAAAAACCAATGCCGACCCGAACAAAGCCTGGGTGATCACTTCCAAGGATAAATTACATGTACTCTCCAATTGCAAGGACCAACAATTGAATAATAAATTTCAACCCATGACCTGGAGCGGTTATTCAGGGCCCGGCAGTGGTTATGCAGATGACTCGCTTCCCTTGCACAGAGTACTTTTTGTGATGCGCACACACAAGCCAAAACTCATGGTGATCAATTTCAAGCAACCGGATGTAAGTGGACATATGGCAGATTGGAATGGTTACCTCAACGGTATCAAAACCAGCGATTCATACATGAAAGCCATATGGTTAAAGATACAATCCGATAGTGTTTACAAGAACAAAACCAATGTGTTTATTACAAACGATCATGGTCGCCATCTCGATGGTATTGCGGATGGATATGTATCACATGGTGACACTTGCAGTGGATGCAGGCATATCAATCTTATGGCCATAGGACCAAACATACAAGCAAACAAACTTGTGACCAATGCGTATTCGCAAGCAGACATCACCGCAACCATTGCCAAATTGCTGAAATTGCAAATGCCCCATTCCAAAGGAAAGGTAATGGAAGAGATCTTAAAATAGTTACTCTCCCTTAAATACAGGCTGACGCTTTTCAAGGAATGCATTCACTCCTTCGTTATAATCGTATGTGTTCGCAGCGATGATCTGTTCTTCTTTCTCTCTGTTCAACTGTCTTTCAAGATCGTTAGTAGACCCTTCCTTCAGCAATTTGTATGTGAGGGCAATGCCTTTGGTTGGCAGGTTAGAAAGGGTTGTAGCAATGTCCAAAGCTTGTTCCATCATTGCTGCGTCTTCTGCAACTTTATAGATCATGCCCATACGTTCAGCCTCTGCTGCACTAACTTTATCACCCAGCATCATCAAAGCGCTGGCCTTTCCAAAACCGATTAGCTTTGGTAAAAAATAAGTGCCTCCACTATCGGGGATCAAGCCGATCTTGCTGAAAGCCTGAATGAAGGATACAGATGCTCCGGCTATTACCACATCGCAAGCCAGTGCAATATTTGCTCCCGCTCCTGCTGCAACGCCATTCACAGCGCACACTACAGGTTTTTGCAATTTACGTATGCGCAAAATGATTGGATTGTAATGTTCATGAACAATGCGCTCAATGCCCGGACCGTTCTTATCCATGGCCTCTGCAAGGTCCTGTCCTGCACAAAATGCTTTTCCATTTCCTGTGATCAACACTGCACGAATGTTCTTATCGTCATTCGCCTTATCAAGCTCTGCAATGAACTGAAGTGCCATATCACGGTTAAAACTATTGAATTTGTCAGGGCGGTTCAATGTTAGAACTGCTACATTACCTTTTACTTCTGATTGAATGAAACTCATACGATTGATTTTATACGCCAAATTGTTTTAAATGATGATCAAGATGTTTTGATAACAGGATATTCCACTCTTCTGTGGTCATGGTCCCAAACAGCCCATGGTCCCTATTTAGGATGCCCGCCTCACCTTTGTTCATGAAATTCTCAATGCATTGGATAAGCAAGGTTCTTTCATTTTCAAACTCCTTTTCATCCACAATTTGAAATTCTTTGAATGTAGGCAGGCTTTTTCTGAAGTCGGGCTTTGTGAGCATTTCCTTCTTTGCAGACCTTCCAAATAAAAATTTGAATACCGGATTGATCTTTGCCTTTAATTGACCATCCACAATTTGGAAAGGTCTTTGGCAGTGACCCAGCATTTGAGACACATTCATTTTACCCCACTGTGCTTGGGATTGAGGCGTTAGTCGCTGAATACGTTGAATGTAATGCTGACAATCCGCTTGCTCGAAAAGATTATGATACATGTGTCTTTTAAGGTGTAAATAATTGTTATAAATTTAACTAATTCAGAATTAAACTTCCTAATATTTATTCTGTCTATTTGATATGAAATAGACGATGGTCTATTCTTAACGGTAATTAAAAAACAATTATATACATATGAAAAAGGTTTTATTTAGCATTGTTTTGTTCTTCAGCTTGTGGTTGTGTAAAGCTCAATCCCTTTATTTTCCGCCCCTTAGCGGAAACACCTGGGATACCATGAGCCCGCAAAGCCTTAATTGGTGCCAGCCACGTATCGATTCACTTTATAATTATCTTCAGGCAAAGAACACCAAATCGTTCATTGTACTAAAGAATGGGAAGATAGTATTGGAAAGATACTTTGGAACCTATACGATTGATTCGCTCTTCTACTGGGCTTCAGCAAGCAAGAGTCTTGCAGGTTTCATCACAGGCATTGCACAACAAAAAGGATACATTCAGATCAACAACAAAGTGTCACAGTACATTGGTACCGGTTGGACCAGCGCGCCATTGGTAAAAGAGAACTTGATCACCGTGAAGCATTTGTTATCTATGACTGCAGGACTAGACGATCTGCCACCATCACCATGCGACCATTTGGACACCGCTAAAGCCTGTCTGATCTACAAAGCCGACGCCGGCACTCGATGGGGTTATCACACCGGTGCCTATAGAAAGGTGCAGGATGTGGTAAGCGCTACCGTTGGCCTGAACTACAATACCATTACCAACAATTGGATTGAGAACAAAACCGGTATGTCTGGCTTTTGGTTCGATCAGGTCTATTACAGCAAGGCAAGGGATATGGCAAGGTTTGGATTGCTGAATCTGAATAAAGGCATTTGGGGAACAGATACCTTGCTCAAGGATTCACTATTCTTTAAAGACATGATCAATTCATCCCAAAGTTTGAATCAGGCGTACGGTTATTTATGGTGGCTTAATGGAAAAGCAACATTCATGACTCCTCAGTTACAGCTTACGTTTCCGGGAACGCTTATGTCTAATGCACCAAGTGATATGTATTGTGCTTTAGGTAAAAATGACCAGAAGATCTATATTGTTCCCAGTCAAAAACTGGTGGTCATACGTCAGGGCAATTCGGCCGGAGGCTTCAATTTAGCAGCTTCTGCGTTTGATAATGTGTTATGGGATTATATCAATAAATTGAATTGCACGGCATCAATGCTCAACGAGCAAGAACTAAATGATGCTATAGTGTTATACCCGAACCCTGCACACGAAACACTTTTTATTCGAAATGAAAGCGCAGGTAAAATACGCGCCATTGCCGCCTATAACATGTTAGGCCAGGAGTTCGTTCTGCCATCAGTCTCTCATGAAGTGAATGTAGGACATTTACCTCATGGCATCTACAGCATCGCCATTACATTTGATAATGGGCAACAGATCTTTAAGAAAGTGTGTTTGAATTAGAAATCGTGACTTAGCTGATTCGTTGCCTTTTGCAAGATCTCAAAGGCATTCTCTGCCATTAGATTCTCCTTGTCAAGGGTTGGATTAATCTCCACCATTTCAAAACAACATATCTTTTTGCTACGCATGATATAATAAATAAGATTACCGGCCTCTTTCTCAGTGATCCCGTTAGGTACTGGCGTTCCTGTTCCACTGCTGATGCGGCTATCCATGCTGTCTACATCAAAGCTTACATAGATAAGGTCGCAATGATCGAGGTAGTTCAAAGCTTCAATTGCAATGCGCTCAACTGCCTTTTTACGGATCTCAGGCAAACCAAATACACGCACCTTATTTTTCTTGATCAGATAATCCTCCTGAGGTTCAAAATCACGTAAAGCAATGAACACAAGGTCGTTATACCCTATTTTAGGGCAAATACCGCCCAAATTCTTCAGTTTTTCCCAATATTCAATGGTTTCATCATCGGGCTTGTTCTGCTGTCTTTCCTTATTATCTTCACCCAAAACACAGGCAATTGGCATACCGTGCATGTTGCCACTTGGGGTTGTGTATGGACTATGGATGTCGGCATGAGCATCGATCCAAATTACACCGAGCTTCTTATTAGGGTGAGCCATGCGGATCCCGCTTATGGTTCCCAGGGCCGAACTATGATCTCCGGCTATTACAATTGGAACCTCATCCTTACTCAATGTCTTTTGAATTTCCTTAGCAATGCGCTCATTCAGGTTATAGATCCCCTTTATGCGTTTCGCATAGTCGTTCACCACAGGTTCAAGCAGTAAATGATTCTCTGTTGGGATCTCCACCGATTTGAACTTCTTAAAGAACGGGCTTCCAAAGTCCAATGCCGCGATCTTAATGGCATCTATCCCCATGCTGGAGCCTCTGGTTCCTGCTCCGATCTCACTTTTAACCTCTACGATTCGAATTGGTTTTATCATATTCTTCATATAAATTTAACATTTCATGGTCCTTTTATAATAACTAATTCACTTACTTTGCCAAAAAATCAACAAAGTAACTCACTTGGATCATGGCAATTGATAAAACATATACCAATTTAATTCATCAAACTTTCAACTTTCCTCTAGAAGGATTTGATGTGATAGATAACGAACTGTATTTCAACGACTTCCCCCTGATGGACATTATCAAGCAATATGGCACGCCATTAAGGATCTCGTATTTGCCAAAGATCTCCTCTCAGATACAAAAGGCAAAACGTATGTTCAATGTTGCCATGGCTAA
>DAISHL010000064.1:0-8596 GCA_036822555.1 Bacteroidota bacterium
CTCGAGAACATCGTCTTCAAGCACCCGGACGACTTGGAGGCAAAGGCCTTCCTTTCTCTTGTAAAGGAAAAACAAAAGCTGGTGGAATTAGACGCTAAGCTTACCAACAGAAGCGTAAATGAAGGTTTCAGTGGTGGTGAGAAAAAACGAAATGAGATCTTTCAAATGGCAATGCTGCAACCAAAACTAGCAATCCTGGATGAAACAGATAGCGGTTTGGATATAGATGCGTTAAGGATTGTTGCGAATGGTGTAAATAAATTGAAGTCTAAGGATAATGCCTTTGTGGTGATCACTCACTACCAGCGTTTATTGGATTATATTGTTCCGGATCATGTGCATATACTTTACAACGGTAAGATCGTGAAAAGTGGCACAAAGGAATTGGCCCTGGAATTGGAAGCCAAAGGATATGATGAGATCAAAACTCAATTTGTGCAAGGTTAAATAAATCAGATCGGTAATGATAGCAGAGAAGACTATTACAGCACAACGGTTGATCGAAGCCATTAGTCCAACAGCCAACAAGGTTAATTTTGTGAATGACACAGAATTAACGGCATCTATTAAGTTCCTTGAGGATAATGGAATTCCTACCAATAAGCATGAAGATTATAAATACTGTAATGTAGATGCGTTATTAAGAAAGGAATTTAAGGAGATCCTTCAGGATTTCAGAACGGTGACCAATGCCGAAATAAAACCTTATAAGCTTGATGAGGCAATTAATTTGGTTGTTGTGAACGGTAATTACAATGAGGCTTTAAGTGACAAGATCATTGTGAAGGGAATTACCATTAAGTCACTCAATGATTTTGCAAATAAAAAGGACTCGCCTATTGCCTCTTTGGCCCAGTCGGGAACAGATGCCTTTATTGCTTTAAGCAATTCTTTCAGCGATAATGGCGTTTATATTTTAATAGACAAGGGAAATTGCATCCCAATGCCAATACAGGTGATCTATGTGAATGCATCCAATGCAGAATCAGTTGTAAACTCCCGAAGTTTTATTCATTTGCAGTCTAACGCTGAGTTAACATTAACGGAAAGGTTCATCAATCTGGGAAGTTCCAAGGTCTTCTCTAATTTTCTGAGTGAAAAACTCGTGGAAGAAAATGCGAAGCTGGTCTCTTATACAATTCAGGAAGAGGGTAAGATGAATTATTCCGTTCATACAAATCAGGTAAAGATCAACAGATACGCTACATACGATAATACTACCATTACCCTGAGCGGTCAATTGGTTAGAAATAACCATAATGTTGTTCTGTCTCAAGAGAATTGCCAGGCACATTTAAATGGCTTGTTCTATGCAGAAGATGCTCAGCTGGTAGATAACCATACACTAATGGATCATCAGGTGGCAAATTGCGAAAGCAATGAATTGTATAAAGGCGTGATCAATGGAAAGAGTACAGGTGTGTTCAATGGAAAGATATTTGTGAGGAAAGATGCTCAGAAGACCAATGCTTACCAAAGCAGCAAGAACATTTAGCTGAGCGATGATGTTTTTTTTAATTAAAATGCTAAGATCGAGATCTACTCAAATGATGTGAAATGTTCACATGGGACCAGTACAGGTAAGATCGATGAGAACGCTTTGTTTTATTTGAAAGCCAGAGGCATTGGTGAAGAAAGCGCGCGCAAATTGTTGCTTCATGCCTTTACTCAGGAAGTAGTTGATAAAATTGAGATCGAAAGTTTAAGATCATACGTTGAAGTAAAACTAAACGAACTTTACTAAGTGCTGAGCATAGAAGATATACGTGGTCAATTCCCAATATTAAAACAGGAAGTCAACAAAAAGCCATTGGTGTATTTCGATAATGGCGCTACTACTCAAAAGCCAAAAGTGGTAATTGATAGCATAGTGAACTATTATACATCGCATAACGCCAATATTCATAGAGGTGTTCACACGTTAAGCCGACAGGCCACTGAGCTATTTGAACAGGCCAGGCAAACACTTGCTGCATTTATTGGAGCTGATCAATCAGAAATTGTGTTTACTGCCGGAACCACGGATGCTATAAACATTGTCGCTTCCGGTATTGATATTCCAAAAGGTTCTGAAATAATAGTAACGCAATTAGAACATCACAGTAATATTCTACCATGGCAATTATGGTGCGAAAGGAACAATGGTAGTTTAAAGGTATTGCCAATACATCAGGATGGTACAATGGATGTGCATCGCTTAAAGGAACTGGTGACCGACAAAACAGCACTGGTAGCCATTACTCATGTATCCAATACACTTGGTGTTATCAATCCAATAAAAGAGATCATTTCATTGATCCGTTCATGTAATCCGGGAACCGCTGTGCTTGTTGATGGTGCTCAATCTGTACCACACCTGAAGATCGATGTGAAGGATCTGGATTGTGATTTTTTCGTGTTCAGCGGACATAAAATGTATGCCCCAACAGGCACTGGAGTGCTTTACGCTAAAGCTTCACACTTGAACTCCTTGAAACTTAGCAGAACAGGTGGTGGTACCATTAAAACAGTAACCTTTGCTCACACAGACTATGTGGAAGGTCCTTTGAGATTAGAGCCGGGTACTCCCAACATAGAAGGGGTAATCGCATTAGCAGAGGCAGTCAAATTCATCAATTCAATTGGTATCGATGCAATTTCCAAACATGAGCACGAACTCCTGACCTATGCTCAAGGAAAACTATCTGAAATAAAAGAGGTTGATGTTTATGCCAATCATTTGTCAAAAGCAGCCGCTATTTCTTTCAATGTTAAAGGCCAGCATCCTTTCTATGTAGGTTCGATACTATATAAATATGGAGTGTCTGTAAGAACGGGACATCATTGCACACAGCCATTGATGCAGTTCTTTGGTATACCTGGAACCATCAGGGCTTCGTTTGCAATTTACAATACCAAGGATGAGGTGGATGTATTCATTGATTCGTTGAAAAAATCAATAAGAATGTTAAGTTGATGTTTGTGACCAATAGCATACGTGTATCTGATTTTTTGAAGAAAGAGAATAATAATCTCGATCTGTTCAGGATCATTGCAGCCCTGTTGGTTATTGTGGGACATTCCTATGTTTTATTTCCTGCGGTCGGAGAGACTGATCAGATAAGGCTTTTCACCGGATTCACCTACTCAGGTGCTTTGGCAGTAAAACTATTTTTCTTTATTAGTGGTTTGGTTGTTACAAACAGTATTCTAAAAAGTAACAGCATTAAGCATTTTGTGATTTCAAGAGTGTTCAGGATTTTTCCTGCACTCCTTCTTGTACTGCTCTTTTCTGTATTTGTGATAGGCCCCTGGCTTAGTAATTTATCTGCAGCCCAATATTTTAATAATAGTGCAACCTACAACTATTTGTTCGACAATTTGAGATTAAAGACTGTGTATGAACGCCCTGGGGTATTCAACACCAATACATATCCAAATGCAGTCAATGGATCCTTATGGACCTTGCCAGAAGAGGTTGGGTGTTATATCTTTTTGTTGGCTGTTTATGCCATTGGGATACTGAAGAATAAATGGGTAGCTACCGTGCTTTTTCTTTTATTTATCGTAGAGATGTTCATGCCACAACGGTTCATTACTTTTTGGAAAAGTGATAATCCTGAGATCGCATTATTGCCATTCAGCTTTTGTGCAGGAGCCGTGGTAGCTTTGCAACAAGATGTGTTACACTTTAATTATAAACAAAAGCTCGGATTTATATTATTGACATATTTAACATGGGGAACAAGATTAGCAGAGCCAATGTTCTGTCTGACTTCCTTCTCTCTTATCGTAAATTTATCTTTCACTGAGCTTATAAAAAAGATAAAGATCAAGCATGACATATCATATGGGATCTATTTATGGGGATTTTTAGTTCAGCAAACAGTTCAGCATTTTATAGTCGGACAAACTGTATATCTTAAAATGGCCATTTCAGGAGCTGTTGCAATTATCGTTGCTTATGTGTCCTGGATCCTGGTGGAGAAAAGATTCATTGGCTATGGCAAGAACCTACTCATTAAATTACAAATACACTAATGGCAAATACAATAAAGGATATTGAAAATGAGATCATAGAGGAGTTTGAGATCTTTGGCGATGATTGGGAAAGTAAGTATGAACATATCATAGATATGGGCAGATCTTTACCAATGGTGGAGCCTCAACATAAAACTGATGATAAACTCATCAAAGGATGTCAAAGTAAAGTTTGGTTGCATTCTGAATTCAAAGATGGTAAGGTATTCTATAAAGCAGATAGTGATGCCGTGATCACAAAAGGTATAGTGTCGTTGATGATACGTGTGCTCAGCGGTCATACACCTGAGGAGATCGTGGAGGCAGAGTTGAGTTTTATTGAAAAGATAGGATTAAAGGAACATTTGTCGCCAACCAGAGCCAATGGGTTGGTGAGTATGATCAAACAAATGAAGTTGGATGCATTGGCGTTTAAACAATTACATAACTGAACCGGTATGGCTGCAATTATTGTTACAAATAATACAGAGGCAATGCAAAGGGTGATCGATGAGATCAAGACATGTTTTGATCCTGAGATTCCTGTTGATGTTTGGGAACTTGGCCTCATATATGAACTGCATTTAGATGACAATGGTAACTTAAAGATCGTGATGACATTAACGTCACCAAATTGTCCGGCTGCAGAAAGCTTGCCTGCTGAGGTGGAGAATAAATGCAAACTGCTCCAGGGGATCAATTCGGTGGAACTAAAACTCACCTTTGAACCTACATGGACCAAAGAAATGATGAGCGAAGTGGCTCAGCTGGAACTTGGATTTATGTGATCACATTTGTGTACCCAGTCATTTTGTGTTAAATAGCATTACAAAAGCATGGATGAAATAAAGAATAAAGTAGCTGAAAGTGGTTTGATCACCATTGATCTTGAAGATTATATTACTCCAGGTGAAAGGATAGTGTTTGATATCAAGCCATGGCTATTCCATGAATTGATCCTAAAAGAAAAGGACTTCAGGGAAAATATCAAAGTTCACGATTGGAGTGCATACAAAGACAAATACATTGCTATTACATGTACTTCAGATGCAATTGTGCCTACCTGGGCATATATGCTTATTACTTTAGCACTTTCGCCATTCGTCCGTAAGATCGTATTTGGTGATCTCAATACTTTAGAACAAACCTTATTTGAAGAAAAATTGGCCGAGATGGATCCTTTAAAGTTCAAAGATGCCCGTATTGTTGTTAAAGGGTGTGGCGAAAAGCAAATTCCGGTAAATGCCTATGTTCGTCTTACAGAAAGGTTAAAACCATATGTCAAAAGTATCATGTACGGCGAGCCGTGCAGCACTGTGCCCCTTTACAAAGCCCCTAAAAATTAACCATATTTCAAAAATTAACTTACCTTTGCGCCCGATATGGAAATTCAGGTTTTGAAATCTAAATTACACGGTGTAACTGTAACTCAGGCTGAGTTGGATTACATTGGCAGTATTACCATTGATGAGGATCTAATGGATGCTGCTAATTTAATTGAGAATGAACAGGTACATATCTTAAATAAGAACAATGGCGAGCGTTTCACAACCTATGTATTGAAGGGTGAGAGAGGTAGCGGAGTGATCTGTTTGAATGGCCCGGCTGCCCTTAAGGTGAAGCTTGGGGATGTGGTTCTTGTACTGTCTTATGCGAACATGGATTTTGAGAAGGCAAAAACCTTCAAACCATGGGTTGTATTCCCCGATACGGCAACAAATAAATTAAAATAAGCGAAGTGAACAAGTCAACAAAATCAATACTCCAGTTCATTATTCTTTTGTCAATTGGAATATTGTTGGTTTGGCTATCATTCAAGCAAGTTGCTCCTCAAAAGGACAATATCATACAGTCCTTTGAAAATGCCAATTATTTCTGGGTGGGAGTTGCCATGTTTGTTTCCCTGTTAAGCCATTTACTCAGAGCTTACCGCTGGAATTATTTACTGAATCCTCTAGGCCATAAGGTCGGATTTTTCAATGCCTGTTGCCATGTTATCGTTGGCTATTTTGCAAACTATGGTATTCCTCGCATGGGTGAGATCTCACGCTGCACCCTCGCCTCAAAGTATGATAAGGTGCCTTTTGAAGTGGCCCTGGGTACTGTGATCACCGAACGTATCGTTGATTTTGTATTATTCCTTATGATCTTTGTTCTTACCCTCATGTTCGAATTCACCAATCTGATAGGATTGGCCAATGAGTTGGTGTTCTCTAAAGTTCAAAGCAAATTTGCCGGGATCATGGAAAGCCCTGTAAAACTAACCATTCTGATTGTTTTACTTGTTGGTATCGTGGGTGGATTTTTAGTTTTTAGAAAAAAGATCGCCGGTTTACTGAAAGGGAAACTAGGAGGGGTTGTAAAAGGTTTGGCCGATGGTGTTGGTTCTGTTAAGAAATTAGATAAGCCTCTTCATTTTGTGGCCTTGAGTTTACTCATTTGGTTGTGTTACTTTTATTCCTTGTACCTGTGTTTCTTTGCAATACCAGGCACTTCGCATCTAGGACAATCTGAAGCGTTGACCTTGTTGTTATTTGGAACATTTGGTGTGATGTTCTCTCCGGGCGGACTAGGGGCCTATCCTTTGATCCTGAGTGGAATTTTGATCAATACATACCATGTGGATGAGATCTCATCGTTTGCTTTGCCTTGGTTGAGCTGGACTGCACAGTTCGTATTGATCGTTGTGTTGGGTATTGTGGCATTGGTATTGCTTCCATTATTGAATAGGAACAGAAATGTCGTTTCATAAGCTATTACATAAAAAGGTGATGAGTCCCGAAGCGGCTCAGCGCTTTGTGAATGCCAGTCGTATCAACGGTAAAAAAGTGGTGTTCACAAACGGTTGTTTTGATATTTTGCATGCAGGACATGTGGATTATCTGTCACAAGCCCGAGATCTTGGAAATGTTTTGATCCTTGGATTAAACACCGATAGTTCTGTGAAACGTCAGAACAAAGGTCCTGAAAGACCTATCAATTCAGAAGATGCAAGAGCTAAAGTGTTAGCATCACTTGGTTGCATTGATGCCATTGTGTTGTTTGATGAAGATACACCGTATGAATTGATCAAATTGCTTCAGCCGGATATTTTGGTAAAGGGCGATGATTATACGCCGGAATCTATAGTTGGGTATGATATTGTAACAGGCAGGGGCGGAAAAGTAATTACCATTCCTTTTCTTCAGGGGTATTCAACTACCAGTATCGTAAACAAATTAAAAGGGTAAGACTATTTCTTTGTCAATTCCTTGAACACATCTTCCATTTTTTGTTCTTCTTTATTTAGCGTTAACACGCCAATGGAATTGTTTACGGCAGCATTGAAGATGTCTTTACGTATGTCGCGATCTTCAGAAGCGATCAATTGATATTTATTATGATCAAGTTTCTTCACTGATTCAACTCCTGCAATAGCTTCCAGGATCTTAGGATCCATTGCGGCGTCAAACTCCACATGTATGATCTGCTTTATCTTGTATTGTTTCAGGGATTGTGTCTTGTCATTGGCCACAATCTCTCCGTGATTGATAATGATCACGCGGTCGCAAACAGCTTCCACTTCCTGCATGATATGGGTACTCAACATCACGGTTTTTTCTTTTCCTAATTTCTTTATCAGTCCTCTGATCTCTTCCAATTGATTCGGATCAAGTCCGGTAGTAGGTTCGTCCATTAACAGAACCATTGGATCATGGATCATGGCTTGGGCCAGTACAACGCGCTGTCTGTATACCTTACTCAATGCACCTATCTTTTTGTTTTGCTCGATCTGTAATCCTGTAAGATCGATCATCTCCTTCACGCGCTTGTCAATATTGGTTACTTTGTAAAGACCACCAACAAAGGCAAGGAATTCCTTCACATACATATCAAGGTACAAAGGATTATGTTCAGGTAAATATCCAATATTTCTTCTTACTTCAAGACTGTTCTCATGAATGTCGTATCCGCAAACTTTTACATTTCCTTCGGTAGGAGGGATGTAACAGGTAATGATCTTCATCATCGTGCTTTTGCCGGCACCATTCGGACCAAGGAATCCTACGATCTCATTTTCGTTGACGTTAAAAGAAACATTATTAAGGGCCTTCTGTTCTTTATATAGTTTTGTAATATTCTCTACGATAATAGACATGGCAAATGGATGTACTAATTTAAAACAAAAGGTTTTATTGCTTGGAATGGAGTTAACAATTTATTAAACATTAATGTTTAATTAAATCCCGCGTTTTCTCCTGAAATTTTCTTCTTTTCTGCGCATGGTCTCTTGCTTACGTTTTCCACCGAGATTCACCTTTTTGTTTTTGGCCTTTTTTTCATGGAATGCACCTCCGCCACTGTATTCAGTTGCTTTAGGCTGTTTTTTGCTGTATTTATCAGGTTTTGCTATTTTCTCTTCAGGAATGAGTTTATCGGCTACTTCAACTTCAACCGGCAATTCATGCATCTCAATGTTCTTTTGCATTAGTTGTTCAATTTTTTCTTTGAATGGCTTTTCCTTATCAGTGACAAACAAAAGAGAGTTACCTATGCTGTTAGCTCTTCCTGTTCTTCCGATCCTATGGATGTAATCAGCAGGTTCAAGCGGGGTATC
>DAISHL010000065.1:0-8535 GCA_036822555.1 Bacteroidota bacterium
GAGATCGCACCTGAATGGCATATCAGGCATCAGGTCGCTTTTCAGCGTTATACGTACAATGCTGTGTCAAAGACCATCAATATGCCGCAACATGCCACTTCTCAACAAGTTTCTGATGCCTATTTTATGGCCTGGAAACTAAAAGCCAAAGGAGTGACCATATACAGATACGGATCAAAAACGGAGCAAGTGCTTAAGACAGGAATGGCAGAGCAGGAGAATCAAGGGAGTTGCAAGGTATGTGTTTCATAATTGCTTTTTTGATAGCAATAAAAAACCCCTTCCAATTGGAAGGGGTTTTTTTATAAATGAACTAGTTAGAATTATTGTTTGATCACTCTGAACATTTCTGATCCTCCTTCAGATTGAACTCGGATGAAGTAAACGCCATTATCAAATGAATTCAAATTCATTTTTGAAACGTTTTCAGTTGTTGTTTGAGTAGCGATCAATTTGCCATTCACATCATAAACAGTGATCTGTTTTTCCATACCATTGTTTAATTGGATAAAGAACTCACCATTGTTAGGGTTTGGATAGATCAATACTTTTCCGGAGATCAGACTTTGATTATCAATACCTGTACAATTGCTTACCACAATGCTAAAGCTGGCAGTATTAGAACATCCAGTTAAAGATGAGGTACCGGTAACTGAATACACTGTGTTTGTTGAAGGAGATACAAGGATACTGCTGGTGTTGCTTGCTGTATTCCATGTATAACTTGTAGCACCGCTTGCAGTTAAGGTTGCAACCTGGCCTGCACAAACTAATGTACTGCCTGAGATAGCAACTGAAGGTGATGCGTTAACAGTTACATTGGATGTAGCCATGTTAGAGCTTAAACAACCTGCTGCACTTGTTCCAATTACGGTATAAGAGCTGTTGGCAGTTGGACTAACCACTGCATTTCCACCCTGAATTGTGTAGGTTGACGCACCATTAGGTACAATAGTAAATGAATTACCTGAACAAATAGCACCACTGTTCACAGAAACGGTTGGGTTTGGATTTACAGTAACACTGCTTGTAGCATTCTGCAATGATATACATCCTAAGCTGCTGGTACCTGCTACAGTATAGTTGGTAGAAGTTGTAGGAGTTACAACAGCATTACCTCCTTCGATTGTGAAGGTAGCTGCACCGCTAGGATTGATCGTGAATGATTGTCCGATACAAATATTGCCGCTGTTCACAACGATCACCGGAGCTGCGTTCACATCCACCGTGCTAGTCACAGGGGCAGAGTTACAACCCAAGCTGCTTGTACCAACAACGGAATACGTAGCATTAACTGTAGGTGAAACAAGAGCATTACCACCTTGGATGGTATAAGTAGAGGCACCAGAAGGAGTAATAGTGAATGTATTGCCTTCACAAATGGTACCGCTATTCACAGCGATCACAGGCAATGGATTTACAACTACCGATGATGTAACAGGTAATGAATTACAACCGGCAGTGCTTGTTCCAACTACAGAGTATGTAGAGTTTGCTGTAGGTGTTACAATGGCGTTACCACCCTGAATAGTGTAGGTTGAAGCTCCACTTGGATTGATGGTGAACGAATCACCTGTACAAACGGTTCCGCTATTCACAATTAAGGTTGGAGTAGGATTTACAATGATCTGAACTGAATTGCTGGATGCTGAAGAACATGCATTTGTACCAGAAAGTGTATATACGATAGAAGCAGAAGGTGATGCAACGATTGAGGTTGCAGTTGATGCGCCAGGATTCCATGTATACGACTCAGCGCCACTGGCTGTTAATGTGGTTGAATTGCCTGAACAAATAGTTAAGGAAGCTGAGTTAATAGCAACTGTTGGTTGCGTAACCACTGTTTGTGTTGTGGTTAATGTAAAGTTACTAGCAGAACTATATCCTGCAACCAAGATCAAGTATGGTGTACCGTTTGTAGAGCACCAAGTTGCAGAAGCTGCAGAAGAAGCACATAATGGTCCAAAATCATCATTTCCGGCAACGCAAGTAAAGTTACCGCAAGTACCGGTGAATACCCATACTTTAGAGTCCCATGAAGAAGTTGCACAAAGGTCAACACCTAATTTGTTACCATTACCAGTTAGAGTATACCATACACCCGGTTGTGAAGGAGCAGAAGTAATACATGATGGAACCGCCACAGTTTCAGTGGTAGCTAACAAAGTAGTACCTGTGAAAGTTCCCGAGGTGGTAATCGATTGAGGCGTAGAGCAGTTGTCATTTGCAGGCGGAGGAGGAGGAGCACCCGGAGAAACTATGGTTACAGTATGGCAGTTTGCATCAGTTGCACAAGCAGTTGGGCCACTCGTTGAAAAATGAAAACGGTATACACCTGTTGCAGGAACATTAAACACCAATGGTGAAGCTCCTTGTGCATAAACCACATTTCCGGCAACATTCTTTATTGTAAAATAGTTACCTACAGGGCCTGTTCCATTAACAGTGTATGTGCCAAGCGATGTGAAGGTAACAACAGAAAACTCGCCACCATACTGACATGTTGTTACTGTAGTTGTGAAACCTGTGGCTGAATTTACTGTAGCTGAACCATACTGGCTTAAGCTGGTACACGTATTAACCGGCCCTACCGATAATGTGTGGCATTGAGAATCTGTGCCGCATGAAGCATTCACACTTACATGTGAACGATAAACACCTGTTGAAGGAATGGCAACAGCAAGTGGTGAAAAGCCAAACCCAATAACGTTGTTTGAATTATCCGTGATGGTTAGGAAATTCCCGGCTCCTCCAGTTCCAATAAAAACGTAATTTCCAGTTGAAGTAAATGTAAATAAAGAATACTCACCTCCGTAGGCACAGGTAGTCGCATTAACTGTACCTGTAGAACTCGCTGTAGTAGACCCAAATTGGCTTGGCGACAAGCACTGAGCATTGAGCGCCCCTATTCCTAATAACAAGAAAATAGGCAAAAAGAATAATTTGTAGATTTTTTTCATATTAATATATTTTAACGCGAAGTTACCCTAATACGAAGCTTTTAATCGTTCTTATTCAGAGTATTATTGCCTTCCTAAGTAGTCTTAGGTTTATTAAATCGATTTATTTTGTTGCAAATGAATGTTTTAAAAGAATGGATCAATAATGCTGATTTTTGTCAGGTAATTGAATCTAGAAAAAAACCTGGCGATTATATATTTTCAGCCTTGTTCATATTCTCTATGCCTTTTAACAATGCATCCGGGTTAAAGGAGATGCTATCTATACCATGGTTTACTAAAAATTCAGCAAATTCAGGATAATCACTTGGCGCCTGTCCACATAAGCCGATCTTTGCACCACATAATTTAGCCGAGTTGATCACATGGGCGATCATATATTTCACGGCCTTGTTGTTCTCGTCAAAGATATTGCTTACAATGGCTGAATCTCGATCCACTCCTAAAGTTAATTGCGTGAGATCATTCGATCCGATCGAGAATCCGTCAAATATTTTGGCAAACTCTTCCGCTAATATCACATTGCTTGGGATCTCTGCCATCACATAGATCTCCAGGCCATTCTCTTTTCTCCGCAACCCGAAGGATTCCATCAGTTGTATCACATTCTTCCCTTCTTCCACTGTCCTGCAAAACGGGATCATCAGTTTTACATTGGTAAGTCCCATTTGCTCGCGCACTACTTTCATGGCCTCGCATTCCAATTGAAATCCATCTTTGTAATTGGGATGATAGTATCTGGATGCGCCCCTGAAACCGATCATCGGATTTTCCTCCTCTGGTTCAAATTGATTTCCACCGATCAGGTTGGCATATTCGTTTGTTTTAAAGTCACTCATGCGAACGATCACATCCTTTGGGTAAAAGGCAGCAGCAATGGTTCCAACGGCTTGTGAAAGTTTTTCTATAAAGAAATCCTTTTTGTTTGAATACTGGTAGGTAAGTTCATTGATCTTCTCCTTGGTATTCGGATCTTTTATTTCGTTGAATTTCACTAAGGCCATTGGATGGATCTGTATGGTATTGTTGATCACAAATTCCAAACGCATTAATCCAACACCTTGGTTTGGATAATAGGAATATTTATAAGCCTTGTCAGGATCTGCTAAAATAAGCATAGGTTTGGTGTTTGGCATTTTAATGTGCTTCAGATCATGATCGGTCTCTGTCCATTCAGCCTTTCCGTCATGGATGTATCCTGTCTTGCCTTGTGAATTATCTATAGTGATGAGTTGCCCGTTCTTGATCTTTTCTGTTGCACCATGAGCACCAACAATTGCAATTGCTCCTAATTCCCGAGCTACAATGGCGGCATGACTGGTACGTCCTCCTTTGTTGGTGATGATGGCGGCCGCCTTTTTCATGATGGGATCCCAGTCAGGATTTGTAATATCGGTGATCAACACTTCACCCTTTTGCAGTTTGTCTGATTCTGCAGGAGAAGATAGTATACGAGCGATGCCACTGGTGATGCCTGTGCCAACAGCGTTTCCGCTTACCAAGGTACTACCTTTCTTTTTTAAGGTATATTCCTTGAATGTATAAGGGTCTTTCATTGAATGAACCGTTTCTGGTCTTGCCTGAACAATAAATAGTTCATTGCTCACCCCATCCTTGGCCCATTCAATGTCCATTGGCATTTTGTAATGATCTTCAATGATCTTCGACCACCGGGCAATGGTAAGGATCTCCTCATTCGTCAAAGTCCATTGCTTTTGTTTTTCTATGGGAGTGTCAATATTAACGGTGCCAAAGCCTTTTGTGTCGTAAACAAGTGTTTTTAATTTCGAGCCTAACTTTTTCGATATGATAGGCAGCTTATGTGTGTGCAATGTTGGTTTGAAGATATGGAACTCATCCGGAGTTACTGCGCCTTGCACAATATTCTCACCCAAACCCCAACACCCGGTGATCACTATGGAGTCTTTGAATCCTGAGTCAGGCTCAATAGTGAAAACGACCCCCGAACTCGAAAGATCTGAACGAACCATCAATTGAATGCCGGCAGAAAGGTATACTTTGTCATGCTCAAAGCCATTGTCGTTCCTGTATTTAATGGCTCGGCCGTTGTATAAAGAGGCATAGCAACGTTTCACTGCAAGTAGAACATTGTCCAGTCCTTTGATGTTTAGAAAGGATTCATGCTGACCTGCAAAACTTGCATTGGGCAGGTCTTCCGCTGTTGCACTGCTTCTTACCGCCACATCCAGTTCTCGTCCATAGGTAGCGCAGAGTTGCTCATAATGAAGGCTGATCTCTTTTACAAGAGGCTCTTGCAGTTCTGCTGCAATCACCAGTTCTTTCGCCTGTTTTGAAATTTGTTGCAGATTGGAGTAATTAGACCTGTCTACGGAGTTCATTAGATCGCGTAAAGAATGATCTATCTTATTCAATCTAAGGAATTCGGTAAAAGCATAGGCAGTTGTTGCAAACCCCTGAGGAATCTTAATTCCCTTCGGGTACAGATGTTTGATCATTTCACCCAGAGAAGCATTTTTGCCACCAACCTCCGGAACATTGGCTATTCCAACATGATCAAAAGGAAGTATTAACTCTTTTTTCATACGCATTACATAGTTATGAATTTAATTACGGACAAGGACTGATATTAAGTATCAGTCCATTTGATTTTTATCATCACAGTAATTGATCAGAACTTATTACAGAAGGATAATATGTTTAAACTATCAGATCTAAATGTTAGATCTTTCCCTGTACCTGGATGCTTTATTGTCAATTTTGTGGCATGCAATGCAATTGCTTCCGGAGCAAAACTTCTGGTTGAACCATAGGTTTCGTCTCCTATAATTGGACAGCCAATAGCAGATAATTGGGCTCTGATCTGATGGAATTTTCCTGTGATCAATTCAATGTCCCATAGGTAAAATGGATCCTGTGCTTGTATCTTATAGTGTAGTATCACTTTTTCTGAATAAGGAGTTCCTTCGGGCACGATGTTGCCTTTCTTCTTTTCCTTTCTGTGCCAGTGTTCAAGTGTTCCGCTTTTTGCATCAGGAGCTTTTTCCGTTAATGCAAGGTATTTCTTTTTGACCGATCTCTCGGCAAATTGATCACTTAGTACATGCAGGTATTCACGTTTTTTAGTAAACAGCACAATGCCGCTTACGGGCCTGTCTATTCTGTGAAGGTGTTGAACATATGGAAGTGACTCACCTGTTTTTGATCGGATGTATTTTTTTACTTCTGTGAGTAAATTTGGATGATTATTACGGTCTGGTTCCACCATAAGTCCGGCAGGCTTATCAATCACCAAGAGTACGTCATCTTCATAAATAATGGTCAATTCATTCATGTTCACGTTTTGAAGGTAATAAAATGTTTTGATATCAACAGTGATGAATCCGTCTGGCGAGCAGATCCTAATGGTAGTTTCACTTCATGATATGCATTTCAGCATTAGCGCAATTTGAATTATATTTAACTCAATGGATAAATTAACTGACTTCAATGAACTTAGTAAGACAGCTCAGCTTGCCATCAAGGCTTATGGTGGTGTTGATCTTTGGACCAGATCTGTGCGAATAAAAGCTAAGGTCTCTGTGAAAGGGCTGGCGCTCACTTTAAAAGGTAGGAAGCCATTGGTGAATGTGTCAGTTGATTTATCCATTGATAAGCCCCAATGTGAGATACAGCCTATAGGCAAACAAAATCTGAAGGCATTATTTGATACGGATCGTGTTTCGCTAACTGATCATAAAGGAGTTTTGCTAAAAGAAAGAAATGATTGTAGAAGTTATTTTCCGTTCGGGAGAAGATTGTTCAAGTGGGATGATATAGACATGGCGTATTTTGCCTCTTACGCATTTTGGAATTATTTCACCCTGCCTAGGTTGCTGATGGATGCAAGGATATATTGGAAGGAACTGGAATTAGGTGTGCTGGAAGCAGTATTTCCTGATGATATTCCTACTCACAATAAGATACAGAGATTTTATTTTGATAAAGAGACCGGTTTGTTATTGAGGCATGATTATGTGGTTGAAGTGATCGCAAAAGCCGCAACACCGGCTAATGTGGTATTGAAGCACAAAATAATGAGTGGCATTCCGGTTGCTTGTAAGAGGCTGGTAACGCCAAGAACTGCAAGCGGCAAAGTGTTATCCAAGCCGGTATTGTTGGATATTACTGTACACGAGTTTCATATAAGTTAAAGATCCACGTAGTACTCATTTAGTTTATTGACGTGTTCATTCCCAATCCAAGTATTACCTAATTTATCTGGTTTACAATTATCAGAACTAGTATTATAGTTCACACATGCAAGGTTGTATTCGTGATTTGATATTTATTATCGAATTATGTACTGTGCATTTTGTACTGCCTCTATTATTGTTATATTTGATCATATACAATGATAAAGTCTAATAGAAACCGGTGGTTAAAAGTTTATGAGAATTGTTCGGATAATGTGTTTGGTAGCATGCTTGTTAAGCATTTTACAAATTCGGTCACAGAATGTAGATAGTTTAAAATTGGCCTTGGGAAGCGCTAAGCATGATACGGTGCGATGCAGGATCCTGGCCATTCTTTCTGAATCTGTGCCGGAAGAAGAAATTGCAAAGTATAATGAGGAGCTGATAAAAATTTGTGAGGCTAACCTTAAACAGACAGATAAAAATAAAAAGGAGTATAAAATATATAGGAAATACCGAGCAAAGTCTTTTATAAACTTAGGAACATATACATATTTTAAAGGCGATGTGCAGGCAGCACTCGAGCACTTTAATAAAGGTGCATTAATGCAGAAAGAAATGGATGAAAAAAAAGATCTCGGGAATTCTTATTACAGTATAGCCAGTATCTATCAAAATCAGGGTGATATGGCAAAAGCTCAGGAATACAACTTAATGAGCTTAAAATTAATGGAAGAGGTAAATAGTATAGAAGGAAAATCAAAGGTTCTGAGCAGCCTTGGTTCAGTATATTTTAGGCTTGGCGATGTGGTAAAGGCTTTAGAGTATCATTCAGCAGGATTGAAGTTGAAGGAAATGATCGGAGATAAAAAAGCGATCGCAAATTCCTTTAATGAGTTAGCATTTATATATAAGAGATAAAATAATTTGGATAAGGCGCTTGAATTTTACACCAAAAGTTATGAGTTACGCGTACAATTGAAGAAAAAGGGTGAAATCGCTCAAACACTTAATAATATTGGCTCGGTGTATAAACAAATGAAGAATTACGAAAAAGCACATGAATATTTTGACAAAAGCTTGGTTATGATGAAGGAAGTAGGCAATAAGCGAGGTATCTCTTATGTACTGAACAATATTGGCTCGCTGTATAAAACGCAAGGTGACATGGTAAATGCACTTAAGTATCATTTACAAAGTTTAAAATTAAGGCAGGAAATGCAGGATAAGAACGGGCTGACTTTTTCTTATTTAAATATTGGCGAGATCTATTTATCACAGAAAAACACTTCAAAGGCCTTGGAAAATTACCTGAAGGCAATGGCAGTAAGCAAAGAAATAGGTTCTCCGGAAAATATTAAGAATGTTGCCATGGCACTTACTAATGTTTACAAATTAACAGGAAATCACAAACTGGCAAT
>DAISHL010000066.1:0-8506 GCA_036822555.1 Bacteroidota bacterium
CTGCATTTGGTGTAGTTGGCACTCCTGCTCCTGATACCAGGCTCCAGGTTCCTGTACCAATGGCCGGAATGTTACCATTCAGATTTGTAGATGAAGCGCACACTGTTTGGTTGGAGCCAGCATTCGCAACAGTTGGGTTCGCATCTTGTTGAATTGACACAGTGGATGTTGAGTTCGGACAAACACCATTACCTATCGTCCATTGGAATACATTCACACCTACACCTAATCCTGTGACTGCACTGTTCGCTACACCTGGTGTGGTTGGAATTCCTGCACCTGATACAAGGCTCCAGGTTCCAGTACCTATCGCTGGAATATTACCGTTTAAGTTTGTTGAAGTGGCACACACCGTTTGGTTGGCGCCTGCGTTCGCTATGGATGGATTCGCATCGCGTTGTATACTTACTGTGGATGATGATGGCGGACAAGAACCATTACTGATGGTCCATTGAAATACATTCACTCCAACACCAAGGCCTGTAACACCTGTGGTGGCTGATGTTGCAGAAGTGATCACACCTGTACCTGATACCAGGGTCCAACTACCAGTGCCTATGGCCGGTGTGTTTCCATTCAATGTTGCTGTAGTAGCACACACTGTTTGATTCACACCTGCGCTGGATGCCGTAGGATTAAAATATCTTATGACCGCAACGGTTGAAGAAGAAGGAGGACAAACGCCATTGGTGATGGTCCATTCCAATACATTCGTTCCTAAACCCAGCGCATTCACCACACTTGTTGGTGTTGTAGAAGAAACAATTATTCCAGATCCTGAAACCAGTGTCCATGATCCTGTTCCAATAGCAGGCACATTGGCATTCATGGTGGCAGTGGAGATCACACATAAGCTTTGAGTTGTACCGGCATTAGAAACAGTTGGTACCTGATCTTGTACAATAGCCACAGTAGATGTAGAATTCGGACAAACTCCATTGCTGATCGTCCACTCCAACACATTTACTCCAAAACCTAAACTTATTACTTGAGATGTTGGAGATGTTGGAGTTACTAACAAACCAGGACCGGAGACCACATTCCATGATCCTACTCCTATCGCAGGTGTGTTGCCTGAAAGAGTTGCAGAGGATGCACATATGGTTTGATTCGGTCCGGCATTGGCAATGGTCGGATTCAGATCTTGAACGATCGCAACCGTAGAGGATGACGTAGGACAAACGCCATTCCCTATTTCCCATTGGAAAACATTAACTCCGGCTCCCAATGCTGAAAGCGCGCTTGATGCAGAATTCGGAGATGCTATGTTTCCGGAACCTGAAACTAATGTCCATGTGCCGGAACCGACGGCAGGCGTATTCCCATTTAATGTTGCTGATGTAGCACAAATAGTTTGATTGGATCCGGCTGTTGAAATTGTAGGAACATCATCCCTTTGAATTGAAACGGTTGATGTTGAGGGCGGACAAGAACCGTTACTTATGGTCCATTGAAAAACATTGACACCAACACCGAGGGCAGTAATACCTGAATTTGGAGATGTGGGCGAGGTGATCACACCGGTTCCCGAAACAAGGGTCCAGCTACCTGTACCTACTGCTGGAGTATTTCCTGCCAGTGTAGCCGCTGTGGCACACACTGTTTGATTAGGTCCAGCGTTGGAGGTTGTTGGAAAATTGTGCCTATATATCTCAACAGTATCAGAAATCGCAGAACATCCGGCTGCGGAAATACTCCAAACAAATCGGTTCAACCCAACACCTAGACCCGTGATGCCGGATGTTGGAGAACTTGCATTGGTAATAGTTCCTGCACCAGATTGCAAACTCCAGGTACCAGTGGCACTTCCTGGTGTAGGCGTATTTCCTGCGAGCGTAACAGTAGTAGCGCAAACTGTTTGGTTTGGTCCGGCAACAGGATTAGAGAAGATCACCCCGCATCCGATCTTTGCTGTAAAAATGTTCGAGTTTGCTGCTGTTGGTCCGGATGCCAAAGTTACTGCAGAAAACACAGCGCCACCACCATGATCACCACACACATAGGCGTCACCAAGATTATCAACTGCCACTCCATATCCATAGTCATTATTTGTTGTTTGACCTGCCGCAGTTCCAGCCATATTCGCATAGATCATCCCTCCATTGGTATTATAACTTGCAATAAACACATCATAACCACCAGCACTATTGATCAAAGGACCTCCTGAATTTGCAAAGTTTATAGATACATTGAATTCTCCAGTTACGTATAGTTTACCAGTTGGATGAAGGGTGATAGCATTTCCAATTTCTACACCTGCCGCACCGCCTATCTCTGTTTTCGCAAAAACAAAATTTCCATTGGCATTATTCATTTTTGCCAGGAACAGATTTTCATTCGCATTTGAAGTGGTTGTTTGGAAATTAGCTTCCGGTTTAGCATTCACAAAGGTTGCTTTGTTTCTCAGGGATCCGGTGAGGTACAAAAATGTTCCATCTGTGGTTATACCTCTGCCTTTGTCTATTCCGGCTGATGCTGCTTTTGTCATCCAGGCATGTGAGCCGTTCGCATTGAATGAAAGGATTGTCACATCTGTGGATCCACTGTTTGTTAAAGAAGAACCAGCTACATTGGATGAATTATAAGCAGTAATATTCCCTGTATATTCTCCCAACACGTACACACGATTCGCATCTGAGGTAATGGCATAACCCACATCACTGCCGGGACCGCGTGCGGTTGCCACCCATTGACAAACTCCATTGATGTTGTATTTGGCACAAAATAAATTTGAGTTCTGATTTGCAGCATCATACGCCACTACTGAATTTGTTGATGCTGGCAAACTCGCAGAACCACAACTAAAGGTTTGGGTTGCATTCAATAAATATGAACCTGTTACATACACATCATTTCCAGTGATTGAGATGCCATATCCCTCGTCGGTTCCTGGCCCTCCCAACATTACAGCCCACACAAAAGACCCGGCCTTATTATATTTCGCCAAGAAAACGTCGGTACTTCCTAACGACACAAGGTTGGATACAGCTGCATCAGGATTAAAATCAGAAGTTCCGGAAAAATGACCAACAATATAAACGTTCCCTGTAGCGTCCACCGCAACGTTTCTTGCGATTTCACTTCCACCACTTGCAAACCTTCTCGCAAAACCAAGGGTTCCTCCTTTACCGTATCTGAGTAAGAAGGGGTCTGGACTACCGGATATCGTTATGGGATAAGCAAGGATATTATTACCAAAGATCCCAACAAAATAGGTGCTGTCATTCACTGATGAATAAGCAGCGCCATAGGCAACATCAACACCACTGCTATTGCCGGCTCTTGCCCATGCCCAGTTTGGTGCTTGTGCATTTACACAAGTAAAAAAGGCCATGAAAGGATTGGCCACTAAATATTTAAATTTATGCGTCAAAAAAACCCTTATAAAATTAAAATTATACCTATTAAAAGCTATTAATTTTAGATTAAAAGCTGCTTTTAATAGATGAATTTATTAGAAAACGGTAGAAATCGACAATAATTACACAAAATACTGATTCATAAGTCGTTAAAAAATAATTGAGATACAAATTTCAAACCAAAATACCAAACGAAAAATCATCAAAAAATTTCCCTTTTAATGGATCTAAAAATAATAGAGTTGCTAATTGAGATACATATATAAAGCTCACTTAAAAATTATTCTTAATTTCGGAATCACTAACAAACATATTATGAAAGGAATAATTCTAGCCGGGGGATCTGGCACACGTTTACATCCATTGACTCTTGCTATGAGTAAACAAATGATGCCGATCTATGATAAACCAATGATCTATTATCCACTATCCGTGCTAATGATGGCGGGCATCAGAGAGATCTTGATCATTTCCACACCACATGATCTACCCAACTTTCAAAAATTACTAGGCAGCGGCGAAAATATCGGATGCAAATTCTCATATAAGATACAGGAAGTTCCTAATGGATTGGCTCAAGCCTTTGTTTTAGGTGAAGAATTCATAGGGAAAGAAAAAGTTGCATTGATTCTTGGTGACAACATTTTTTACGGAATGGGACTTGGAAGAACACTTCAAAAGATCAACGATCCTGATGGAGGAGTTGTTTTTGCATACCATGTGAGTGACCCTGAACGCTACGGTGTTGTTGAGTTTGACAAGAACAACAATGCTATCTCCATTGAAGAAAAACCAAAACAGCCTAAGAGTCATTACGCAGTTCCAGGATTATATTTTTATGACAACTCTGTTGTAGAGATCGCAAAAAATCTGAAGCCAAGTCCACGCGGTGAATATGAGATCACAGATGTGAATAAGGAATATTTGAAGCGCGGAAAATTAAAAGTAAGTATATTGGATAGAGGAACTGCATGGTTGGACACAGGCACATTTGCCTCTCTAACTCAAGCAGGACAGTTCGTTCAGGTAATTGAAGAACGTCAAGGTTTAAAGATAGGTTGTATTGAAGAGGTTGCTTTTAAAATGGGGTACATCTCCAAAGAACAACTGATAAAAGTAGCAGAACCTTTAACGAAGAGTGGTTACGGAAATTATTTATTGGACCTTGCTAAACAAGCAGAATAATTCTGTTGTTTAACTGCTAAAAGTCAGTAACGTGTTATCATTAGAGAAGAACCTCAAATTATTCTTAGACCATTTAGAGGCATACCGCAATGGCCTTGACAATAAGGCTCCCAAAGAATTATATAAGCCTGAAAGTTATATCCTATCGTTAGGCGGGAAAAGGATCAGGCCAGTATTGGCACTAATGGGTTGCGATCTGTTTGATAAACCTGCGCAACATGCTCTTAATTCTGCCTTATGTGTTGAGTTGTTCCATAATTTCTCTCTGATACATGATGATATTCTGGACAATGCTCCATTACGAAGAAATAAGCCAACAGTTCACAAAAAATGGAATACAAACATTGCCATTCTTAGCGGTGATGTAATGCTTGTGAAGGCTTTTGAAGTCTTACAACATTATCCAAATGATGAGTTCAAAGCATTGCAATTGTTATTTACCCGCACTGCCATTGAAGTTTGTGAAGGACAACAAATGGATATGAATTTTGAGATTCAAAGCAATGTGAGTACATTGGATTATATTCATATGATCACCTTAAAGACCGCAGTGCTCTTAGGTTGCAGCTTACAAATGGGCGCCATCAACGCAGGAGCCGCTAGGGAAGATCAGGAGCATTTGTATCTATTCGGGAAACACTTAGGCATTGCATTTCAATTGCTAGACGATGTGTTGGATGTGTTTGCAGAAGATCAGGAAAAGTTCGGCAAACAGATCGGAGGAGATATTATTTCCAACAAAAAAACATTCTTGTTATTAAAAGCAATAGAATTGGGGTCCGATGAAGATCGCAAGGCTATTGATGATCTGTTGAAATTAGAAACAGATGATAACGCGAAGATCAATGGCGTAATGTCTATTTATGCAAAATTGAATATCAAAGAAATTGCGCAGCAGGAAGCAGACAAGCATACAAAACTTGCTCTGGATCACTTATTCAAGATCAAAGCAAATACAGAAAAGAAAAATGATCTTCAATTGTTTGCCATACACCTTTTAAACCGTAATGTGTAATGATCTCCTTTCAAGATTACAAGCACGGATTACAGATCCAGATCCGATTTAGTGATATCGATAAGATCAATCATGTGAATAATGCATGTTACCTGAATTATTTTGAAACTTCACGGGTTCATTATTTTGACACAGTATTCAATGGACGCAACAATTGGGATGAACAAGGATTTGTATTGGCCAGGAACGAGATCAATCACTTGCATCCAATTCATTTGAACGACCAGATCTTTTGCTATACAAAGGTTATTCAGCTCGGCACCAAAAGTCTTACACTAAAGAATGCTATCATTAAAAAAACAGAGAATGGGTACGTGGAGTGTGCGAACGGCATTGGTATTTTGGTTGCCATGAACTACAAAACTCACGAAAGCATTCCATTACCTGAAGATTGGAAGGACATGATCAACGCTTTTGAGAACAGATGTGCCTGAACTGATCAGAGAGCAAGCTTGGCTCAAGAAACTCAAAAAGATTAAAAAGATCCTTATCATTCACTAGCTGTCCTAATGTTGTTATGACAGCTTACAATCCTTTTCTTATCAAATGCCACAAAATAAAAAAACCTTAGTATTCAACTAAGGCTTCTTTTTCCGGTCGGGGTGGCCAGATTCGAACTGACGACCTCCACATCCCAAATGTGGCGCGATACCGGGCTACGCTACACCCCGAATTCTCAAAAATTGAGAGTGCAAATATAGCTATTTTTTAAATTCTGCAAAAAAATATTAATATTTAATTCGCGGCATGTTTCTTGCATTTCACGCTTAAAATAAATCGTATTTTTGAAGGATGAACAACGAACAAATCCTTATTCTCGATTTTGGTTCGCAGTAAAAACAGCTTATTGCACGCAGATTGCGCGAACTGAATGTTTATTGCGAAATACATCCATTCAATAAAATCCCAGAGATCAACTCCTCCATTAAAGGTGTTATCCTTAGCGGTAGCCCGCATTCTGTGCGCGAAGAAAATCCGCCAAAACCGGATCTAACCCAAATCAAGGGAAAACTTCCGTTGTTAGGAGTATGTTATGGCGCACAATACTTAGCGCATTTCTTTGGTGGTGGAGTTGGTAAATCAAATTCAAGAGAGTACGGAAGAGCATTCCTTCAGTATGCAGACACAAAAAATCAATAGTTCAGCAATGTGTCTCAAAACTCACAGGTTTGGATGAGTCACGGTGATACCATTTTAAAAACTCCATCTAATTATAAGATCATTGCAAGTACTCATGATGTAAAAGTAGCAGCGTTTGCAATTGAAGGTGAAAACACATTTGGCATACAGTTCCATCCTGAGGTATACCACAGTACGGAGGGAACACAATTGCTTAAGAATTTTGTATATGACATTTGCGGTTGTTCCGGCAACTGGACACCAGCGTCCTTTATTGAGGAAACTGTTGCAAATCTGAAGGAACAATTGGGAGATGATAAGGTCATTCTTGGTTTAAGCGGCGGCGTTGACAGCAGCGTGGCAGCCATGCTTTTGCACAAAGCTATTGGCGCCAATTTACATTGCATCTTTGTAGACAATGGTTTGCTTCGTAAGAATGAATTTGAGAGTGTATTGGACTCCTACAAACACATGGGGTTGAATGTGAAGGGTGTTGATGCCAAACAACTCTTTTATAAAGCACTTGAAGGAATCAGTGATCCTGAGAAAAAACGTAAAGCCATCGGAAAAACGTTTATTGATGTGTTCGATCAGGAATCTAAACTCGATAAAGACGCGAAATGGCTGGGACAAGGCACCATCTATCCTGATGTGATTGAAAGCTTAAGCGTTAAAGGTCCTTCTGCTACAATCAAATCTCACCATAATGTTGGAGGTTTGCCCGATTACATGAAACTGAAGGTGGTTGAACCACTGCGAAGTTTATTCAAGGATGAGGTAAGACGAGTTGGAAAAGCATTAGGATTAGATGAGAACATTCTGAATCGCCATCCTTTCCCTGGTCCCGGACTTGCAATACGCATCTTAGGTGATATCACAGAACAAAAGGTTAAAATATTGCAGGATGTGGATGCCATCTTTATTGATGGCCTTAAATCACACAATCTATACAATGAGGTTTGGCAAGCAGGAGCAATTTTGCTGAATGTGCAAAGTGTAGGTGTAATGGGCGATGAGCGCACCTATGAAAATGTAGTTGCCTTAAGGGCCGTATCCAGCACAGATGGCATGACTGCTGATTGGGTGCATTTACCTTATGAATTCCTTGCTAAAATGAGCAATGAGATCATCAATAAAGTACGTGGAGTTAACAGGGTTGTTTATGATATCAGTTCGAAGCCGCCTGCAACTATTGAATGGGAATAAACTAGGTATGATTAAAGCAAAACTCATTTTTTTTATTGTTCTCTTTACCGGCATACAATCTCTGTGCGCACAGGTGAAGTCTACGAATATTCAAACCATCAACAATAAAAAATATTACATTCATAAAATTGATTAGCGACAAAGTTTGTACTCTATCTCTAATATTTATGATTTTAAGATGTATGATATCTACACCGAGAATCCTGAATTGAAAGAAGGAAGCAAAGCGGGTCAGGAGATCAAAATTCCTTTTTCGAAACAAGATGTAAAGGCTGTTCCTGTGAATACAGTAACTGCCATTGCCAGCCAAACTATGGCACCGTTGGACACAACAAAATATATCAGCTACAGGGTCAGTAAAGGAGAAACAGTTTATTCGATCACAAAACGATTCAATTTATCGAACGATTACTTCAATAAATTAAACCCTGATGCAAAGAACGGCATTAAGGAAGGTCAGTTGGTAGCAATAGGCGAGAAAAAACAAAAACCACAGGCGACTATAACGCAAACTGCTTCTATTGACAGATCCCCCGTAAAACCTATTGATACTGCAACAACCAAACTCCCTGCTTACAGTAAAAAACCAGCATATACCGTTGCGCTGATATTGCCATTCAAG
>DAISHL010000067.1:0-8502 GCA_036822555.1 Bacteroidota bacterium
AGCAGAGTTCTTAATAATGGAAATATCGTCTTTTTGTTCTGGATTGGTACTTGAGTTCATCAGGATGTCTGACATTCCAATGATCACATTCAGTGGAGTTCTAATTTCGTGACTTACGTTAGAAAGGAATTGTTGTTTTGTTTTTACAGATCGTTCAGCTATTTCCTTGGCTTTTCTTAGTTCATCCTCTTTTTGTTTTCTGTCAGTAATATCAAGGTTTATACTAATCGAGCCGGTAACTTTATTATTAAGATCGTAGATCGGAGCTCCGCTTATGGTTACCCACACATATTCGCCATTCTTTTTTCTTATCCTGAGATCGTATACGCCCGACTCTCCTATGGCCCTTTTCATATTCTCTGCCTTCATGGTCTCCAGGTCCGTTGAATCGAACATGAGTTCGTATGAGTCTTTGCCTAATAATTCATTTTCTGAATATCCTGTAAGTTCGCAAAATTGAGGATATACTTTTGTGATTCTATTATTCCTGTCAACTTCAAGTAAACCTAATTTCAAATTTTCAATAACACTTCTGAATTTTTCTTCATTGTGTTTTATCTGTAGTTCTGTTTTTTTCTGTAAAGTAACATCCTTGTACTGCCATAAATGACCACTGTACTCATTATTATTGGTAATGGGGATGAAGTCGCGTTCTAGTATCGTTCCGTCCTTCAGGTATAAAAGTTCATTGGCAACAATCTTTTTTTCGCTTAGTATTTGATCAATGCGACTTGTGAATTGCTCAGGATCAGTGAACAGATGTTTTGATTCTTCGGCAGTATTGGCACAGTCCATACCAATCAATTCGTTTGGGGAAGCAGGTATTTTGAATATACTGCAGAAAGTTTGATTTGTAAGTACAATATGTCTGTTTTCATCTTCAACAAGAACTGCAGATTGAAGATTTTGAATAAGTGTCTTTAGTCTTGTGTTAGCATTGTTTAATTCGGTTTTTTGATCCTTAAGTTTGTTTACAAGCTCCTTAATATCATTCATTACCATCTGATTGGAGTTAAGGATCTGCATCATGTCAGTTATGGTATTATGAATGGCGAAGTCTGTTATATTCAGGTTGTATTTTTCAAGATCATTTACATCGGTCATCCAAGGAGATCCTGCAAAAAGAATGGTGTTATTGCCTGCCTCGATAAATTGTCCACGGAACATCAGGCCTGGTAAAAGTTTAGAATCAAGTATGATCACCTGGTCTAAAAAATGATTAAAGGTGTTAGTTTCAAATGAAATATGTGAAGGACGTTTTACTTTGAAAACATCATTGAAGTTTTTATCTATAAGATCGCCAAAGAGTTTTGTGTTGCTTTTACCTGAGAATAGGATTGTGCCGCTCTGATCGAACATTAAATGGAACGGAAAAAGCACGTTCATTTTCTCTAAACACATATTTAATTGCAGAGTCATTTATTGCCATTCAATTTTTAAAATATCGTGATCTTGTTGTTTCACGGCATCTTTTGTTTTGATCACTTGGATATTTACCTGGGTATCATACATTTTGCCGAGGCCACTAATTAACCCATAAACAAAATAGGTTAAACCATTCCGCTGCGAATAGTAATGAAGTGTTAACCCATTGTCCTCTATATCACTTATAATGAATTCAGGTGGTGTTAAATTTGGGTAAATAAGCATTACTCTGCTATGAAATTTTGGTAGGTTAACAAGGAATTCTTTTAAACTTGCTCCGCCTGCTTTCATTAGTGCGCCATAACTCTTTTTCCCTGTATTATTCACCCAGTATTCACCAAAGGCGATCAATACATTTTGTAAACTAGTGTTCAATGTTTCGGCCGCAGCATTCGCAAGTTTGTATGTGATCTCATCATCGTATGGCTCATTACTTAAAAAGAAATCAATATCGACACCACTTTTCTGCTTCACTGTTTCTCATGTCTCATGACCAAAATTTTACACCACTAATCCATGGATCGCTTTATTTACAATTCCATACATAAAGTACTTTTATATCTATTATACTGAATAAAACGATTTTGGTTGCGTTTTTAGATAAGTTTCATTATTAGGTATATGAATTTACCATTGTGTGTTATTAAAATGTTTAGGTGGGTTTATTTTTGACTGTAAACGATGTTACCGTTGATAATTGTAAATAGAACTTTGTTTTTCAAGATCTCAGTTTCTTGACAATTCATTAGATCATTGTCTAGAATTACAAGATCTGCAAATTTACCTTTCTCTAGACTGCCTTTTTCCTTCTCTTCAAAATTTGAGTAGGCGGCCCAGAAGGTCATACCTTTCAGTGCATCTTTGCGGCTTACGGCATTTTCAATTTGAAAGCCTTTTTCAGGAAATCCTTTCGCATCTTTTCTTACAACGGCTGCATAAAATGTTTTAAAGGGGTCAATATCTTCAACGGGGAAGTCGGTGCCCAATGGCAATACTTTTGCGTGCTCTAATAGTTTTTTATAGGCATAGGCATGTTTTACGCGTTCATAGCCAAGTCTGTCTGCTGCCCAATACATGTCGCTTGTAGCATGCGTAGGTTGTACAGAAGGAAGAATATTCTTGCTAAATAGTTTAAAATTATCCGGCAGAATAACCTGCGCATGTTCAATTCTCCAACGAAGATCTGATGTTGAATTACAATAGGTGTTGTAAATAGATAAGATCACTTTCGCAGCTGAATCACCAATGCAATGGGTGTTCATTTGAAACCCTTTCTCAAACATCAATTTTGCATGTGATTCAAAGTAGCTGATATCGCTAAGTAAAAAACCTTTCCACCCTTCTTTATCTGCATATGCTTTGCAAAGACACGCACCTCTTGAACCCAGAGCACCATCTCCATAGAATTTAAATGATCGCACATTCAGCAACTCTGTCTTATAGATCCCGTTTGTAAGATAATGTTCTAAGTTCTCTTTGTTTGGGGTAAGCATGGCATATACCCTCATTTTTAACTTATCATCTTTTTGTAACTTATCAATCACATCAATTACTTTTTTTTCCAGACCGGCGTCATCAACCGTAGTTATGCCAAAAGCCAAGCAATTTTCCTGAGCCTTTAATAAGGCTTTCTCAATTTGTGTGGTGTTTTTATTGCCAATTAATTTTTCTACAGAATCAACAGCATTATCTATCAAAACACCACTGAGCTTTCCATTCTGAATGATCAATTCTCCGCCTTTGATCTTAGTTGATGTGTTGAATTTGGCCAATTGCAAAGCAGATCCATTCACCAGTGCCGCATGTCCATCGATCCGTTTAAGGATAACAGGTATATTCGGGAATAAACTGTCCAGTTCTCTCCTGTCAGGAAACTCTTTGGATTGCCAATCATTTTGATCCCAACCTCTGCCGATCAGCCATTCCTGCTTTAAAGAATCTGTTCTTGCAACACTGAGGTCATTAGGAGTAAAGTGATCTTTGTAAAATTCGAATGTTCTATCCAACACCTCTTTATAGGAACGTGTGCCAATAAGATCTACTTGTCCGAGCCCCATGCCGTATCCATTAAAGTGACAATGCGCATCAATAAATCCGGGATATACAAATTTGCCTTTTAGATCAAGGATGTCTTTTGAGGTATAGGTGTTATGGATAAGTTCATTGCTGCCAATTTCAATTATTTTACCATCTTTGATGGCCATTGCTTCATGCACGGTAAAGGTAGAGTCAACTGAATAGATCGTGGCGTTCATTATGATCAGGTCCGACTCAACTTTTGATGTGTTGCACGAAAACAGAATACAAATAATAGGAACTAGTATAAGATATTTCATACATCTAATTTAGTAAATAGAATGACGAAAGCAGAAGAAAATAAGCAGATCGCATTGAAGTGGTTCGAAGCGTTCAATTCTCATGATCTAGAATCTTTGCTGGGTTTATATGCGGAGGATGCTCAGCACTATAGTCCAAAACTTAAATTAAAGAGACCTGAGACCCGAGGGTTTATTTCCGGAAAGGATATGTTGAGGGACTGGTGGAGAGATGCGTTTGACAGGTTGCCGTCTCTTAAGTATGAATTAGTGAAGTTGACTGCTGACGAAGGTCAGGTGTTCATGGAATACACAAGGTTTGTAGATGGCGAGGAACCTTTGAGTGTTGGCGAGGTTCTGGAGATAGAAGAAGGAATGATCGTGGCTTCGCGTGTGTATCATGGGTAAATAATTAAATTTGTAAAATGAGAATTGATATCCTAAGTGTTGTTCCTGAATTGATGAGAAGTGCATTTGAGCACAGCATTCTAAAGAGAGCAATTCAAAAAGGTCTGGTCGAGGTAAATCTGATCAATTTACGGGAGTATGCCACTGACAAACATAAGAGTGTAGATGATTATGCATTTGGCGGAGGAGCTGGAATGGTTATGATGATAGAACCAATAGATGCCTGTATCAAAGATCTTAAAAGTAAACGGAATTATGATTAAGAAATCTACATGAGTCCAGATGGTGAGATGTTAGAACAGAACACGTCAAATCAAATGTCTTTAAAGAAGAACTTGATCATTTTATGTGGTCATTACAAAGGTGTGGATGAGCGTGTAAGAGAACATTTGATCACCCGAGAGATCAGTATTGGAAATTATGTATTGAGTGGGGGAGAGCTGGCAGCAGCTGTTTTGAGTGATAGCGTTATTCGGTTATTACCAGGTGTATTGAATGATGAAACATCTGCTTTAAGCGATTCATTTCAGGATGGTTTGATAGCACCACCAGTTTATACAAGGCCATCAGACTACAACGGTTGGAAGGTGCCTGATATTTTGCTCAGCGGCCACACTGCCAATATTGATAAATGGCGTCATGAACAGAGCGTATTGCGCACAAAGGAGCGCAGGCCAGAATTGTTGCGTACTAAAGATTAAGATTTATCCCTTGCCTTTAGAACTTTTGCAACATCGTTCAATGAAAATCCTTTGGCCTGGAGTAATAAAATGTAGTGATACATCAGATCTGCCGCTTCATTGATGAATAATTCATCATTTGAATCTTTGGCCTCAATTAACAATTCTACGGCTTCTTCACCAACTTTTTGAGCCATCTTGTTCAGGCCTTTATTGTACAGCTTATTTGTGTAAGATCCTTCTAAGGGATTCTTTAAACGGTTAGCGATAATGTTCTCCAATTCAAACAGGAAGCTTTGCGGCTTGTTCTTTTCATCAAAGCAAGTATCAGCTCCAGTGTGACACACAGGTCCTACAGGCTCGGCCTTGATCAGGAGGGTGTCCTTGTCACAATCCTTAAGAATGTCCTTTACCATCAGGAAATTCCCACTTTCTTCGCCTTTGGTCCATAGTCTTTGTTTACTTCTGCTGTAAAAAGTAACCTTATTTAATTCCTTGGTTTTGTTCAAGGCTTCTTCATTCATGAATCCAAGCATCAATACCTTATTGGTTTTCGCATCCTGAATGATGGCAGGTATAAGACCGTCTGTGTATTTTGAAAAATCGAGTTTCATAGTTATTCAGTTAAATTCTTACTGCTATTTTATTGTTTTTTAATTCGTTCTTTAGATCCATTATGTTTATTTCGCTGTAATGAAAAACACTAGCGGCAAGCGCTGCATCAGCCTTCCCGGTTTTAAAAGCGTCAACAAAGTGTTCCATGGTTCCTGCTCCTCCACTGGCAATAACCGGCACATTCACATTTTCTGAAATAAGTTTGGTTATGTCATGTGCAAATCCATTCTTGGTACCATCATTATTCATGGAAGTTAAAAGGATCTCACCGGCACCTAATTTTACGCCTTCTTTGGCCCAATCCAATGCTTTTTTATCTGTTTTAACCTTTCCGCCATTTAAATATACATACCATTCTCCGTTCTCAAATTTTGTATCAATAGCTAATACCACACATTGTGAGCCAAACTGATCTGCCAGTTCTTTTATCAATTCAGGGCGATTGAATGCAGATGTGTTTACTGATACTTTATCTGCACCTGAATTTAAAAGTATACTTACATCTTCAACACTTGAAATGCCACCACCAACAGTAAACGGGATATTAATATTGGATGCGATGCGCTTCACAAGATCAGATAATGTTTTACGTTTATCATTGGTTGCAGTAATGTCTAAAAACACCAACTCGTCGGCTCCATCTTTACAATAACGCACAGCTAATTCAACGGGATCACCGGCATCGCGAATGTTCTCAAAGTTCACACCCTTTACAGTGCGACCGTCTTTAATATCCAGACATGGAATTATTCTTTTAGTAAGCATTTTTAATAGAATCTTTTAATTCATCAATTGTGATCCTGTTCTCGTATATCGCTTTTCCAATTATTACGCCGTCACAATTTATATTTTGAAGTTCAAATACATCTTTCATATTTGAAACACCACCGCTGGCCACAAAATAAAGATCAGGAAACTCTGAAATTATTTTTTTATAAAGTTCAATGGAAGGACCTTCTAACATACCATCTTTACTCACATCGGTACAAAAGGCCTGTGTTAAACCATGAGCGATATTTGTTTTCAAGAAATCATACACGCTTACATTTGTATTTTCCAACCAACCTGAAATTGTGATCTTTTCATCTTTTACATCAGCACCCAGAAAAATACGTTCTGCACCATATTTACCGATCCACGTATGAAACAAATCCGGTTGTTTAACTGCTATACTGCCTATAGTTGCCATTGCCGCACCCGAGTTAAAAATGGATTCGATGGAAGCATTGGTTTTAATACCACCCCCAAAATCAATTGTCAGTTTTGTTTTTGAAGCAATGGATACCAATACCTTTAAATTCACCACTTCACCTTTTTTAGCACCATCAAGATCTACCAAATGCAATCGCGTAATACCAATATCTTCAAATTGCTTAGCTACTTCTAATGGATTTTCATTGTAAATGGTCTTTTTACCATAATCACCTTGCGACAGCCTTACGCACTTTCCTTCGATCAGGTCGATGGCCGGAATGATATCAAATTTCTTTTTCATGTAAGGTCAATAAAATTCTTTAAGATCTGTTCGCCAACATCACCCGATTTTTCGGGATGAAATTGAACACCGTAGAAATTGTTTTTATTTAAAGCAGAACTGTATTCGGTAATGTAATTTGTTTTGCTGATCGTGTTTGCTCCCAGTTCAGCATAATAACCATGAACAAAATAGACATAACTGTTCTCTTTGATGTTTTTAAACAGAGGAGAACTTAGGTTGTAGATCGTATTCCATCCTATTTGCGGTACTTTGTATTCATTTGAACTGAACTTTTTTACAGTTTGTGAAAAAATGCCCAAACATTTGGTGTTGCCTTCCTCTGAATGATCACACATCAGTTGCATGCCTAAACATATCCCAAGAACAGGTTGTTTTAATTCTTTGATCAATTGATCCAGTTTTTTGTCTCTTAAATAGGTCATAGCTGAAGAGGCTTCTCCAACGCCAGGGAAGATCACTTTGTCAGCAGAAAGGATTTCTTCCTTATCATCTGTAACTATTACATTAATACCAATTCGCTTGAATGCAAATTCAACAGATGTAATGTTTCCTGCGTTATATTTTATGACTGCAATTTTCATATTCTTAAAATTACCACCCTTCGACTCCGCTCAGGGTGACTGCTTAATTAAAGAACTCCCTTAGTACTTGGCAATTCATTATTATGTATGTCTCTTTTCAAAGCAAACTTTAATGCTTTAGCAAAAGCTTTGAAAATTGATTCGATCTTATGATGTTCGTTATCACCTTCTGCTTTTATATTCAAGTTGCATTTGGCTGCATCACTAAAGGATTTAAAAAAGTGGAAGAACATTTCCGTTGGCATATCACCAACTTTCTCGCGCTTGAATTCCGCTTGCCATTCGATCCATGGTCTGCCTCCAAAATCAATGGCTACTTGTGCCAAACAATCATCCATCGGTAAGCAGAAGCCATAGCGTTCCATTCCTTTTTTATTGCCAATGGCTTTAGCAAACGCTTCGCCTAACGCTATACCTGTATCTTCTATTGTATGATGCTCATCAATGTGCAGATCTCCACTTGCTTTTATGGTTAGATCAATACTACCATGACGAGCGATCTGGTCTAACATATGATCAAAGAAATTCAAACCTGTTGAAATATTTGCTTTTCCTGTACCATCCAAATTCAAATTGATCTGTATATCTGTTTCATTTGTTTTACGAACATGAGAGGTTTTGCGAGCAGGCAGTTTTAAAAGTTCATAGATCTTTTCCCAGCTTTCTGTGATCAAGTCTATGGATGATTCCAGAGACGCACAGATGCCATTGATATCGCCGCCAAGATAGCTAATGGCCGATTTTTTTACATCCTTTCGCAACCATCTAGGATCAAAATTGCCGGCTATCTGCCAGTTGAACTCAGTGGCGTCTCCTTCTCTGTTGCTTGAAAGATTATGATCTATCCAGTTTTTTACTTGTTTGATTTCAAAAACATTGTAAGTGCCCACGGTTACATTGAATCCAAACGTCACATTGCTGGGTAGTTCATTTTTCATTCTTAAAATACAAAACATCAGATTTAGGATATTAACAATATG
>DAISHL010000068.1:0-8416 GCA_036822555.1 Bacteroidota bacterium
AATTGAGAAAAATAAAGGTATGTCCATAAGAAAGAGATCGCGAACATCCATTTACCCATATCGTGAACTGTACTTTCAGTCACAAATTCAAGATAACCAAGTTTCTTCAACCAAACGATAAGTACTGTTATTGCAACCATTGCACTGATCCACATTCCTGAGAAGATATACCATCCGAACAATGTAGAGAACCAATGTGTATCGATGCTCATTACCCAATCCCAAGATGCAGTTGATGAAGTAACAGCAAACAGAACCATGAACCATGCACCAAGCTTAACATTTTTCCAATGATAGCTATTGTTAACATCGATCTCTAATTTATCAGCCTCAATAGAATTCTTTCTAAGTTTCATTGTGAACCAATACCATCCTACCATGTATAGAACGGTACGAACCCACCAGAATACACCAAAATAACCCATCTTTCCGGCAATTACAGCATCATAATTAGGGCTTGATGGATCATCAATACCAGGTGCCATCCAATGATAGATATGGTGTGCATGCATGAACTGACCTAAAATGAACAACAACATCATAAAGCTTAATCCCCATGGTAAGTACATGGCAACTGCTTCAATCACACGCTTAATAGTTGTAGCCCAACCTGCTTCAGCGGCGTATTGCAAACCTAGGAAGAAAGCAGCGGCCAAAGATAAAGCCATGAAAAAGAATGATCCTGCAAAAACATTTGACCAAGCACGTGTGCCGGCATGGTAATGCTCTGCCTCATTACCCTTGTCCATCATGAACATAAGGATGATAGATACCAAACCTATACCCATAAGGATAAAGGAGGTCATTTTGGCCTTTGATGGTACTGTAAATTTTAAGTTATCTGTGCTCATATTCTAAAATTCGTTTCGTTTAAAATTCTTAATGTTGTGCTGCTACAGTTGGTGCCGGAGCCGCAGGAGCTGCAGCTTGAGTACTATCTGACGGAGCAGTTTCCGTAGGACCTTGTAATTTTTGTACGTAATAAACAACTTTCCAACGCTCTTCTGCTGTTAACTGACTTGCATGAGATCCCATTGAATTCTTTCCGTAGGTAATTGAATGGAAGATCTTGCCTTCTGGTAAGTTTTTTAAAGCGCCACTGTATGACGGCGGAGGCCCAGGTAACTTAGCTGCAACCTTTCCATCACCAGCACCGGTAGCACCATGGCAATGGATACAGAATTTACCATAAAGTACCTCACCTTCCTTTTCCCACTTCTCACGATCTGAAGCTGGTAAAGGATTCTTAAGGTTCAAACCTGCTGCTTCATAGCCTTCAGGTGTATTATCGTAGGTGTATGGTAAAAATCCGCGAGCAACTGTTCCTTTAACAGGTAACATCGCATTATTTAAAGTATCACCATCAACAGTATGTGTACTATAATACTCCAAAGAAGGAGAGCGGTACATATCAGGCATAAATTCTACACCCGGACTGTTTTGGTCTTTTTTACCACAAGATGTTAAACCTGACAGTAACACAGCAGCAAAAGCTCCGGTTAACGCAAGGTTTATTTTTTTATAATTCATTTTCATCGTAAAAATCTTAATACTTAGGTTCAATATGAATAGTTCCTTTGAAGTTCACTTCTTCAACTCCGTTTTCCTTGAAAATAGCTTCAGCTTTTTTAGCTTGCTCATCATTCACTTCCAAATAAACAAGAAACTTGTCATCAGTCGTTCTTGGATCAGGATTTTTTGCCTTAGCGCCAGGAACTAACCAACAACGCAAGAAATACGTCAGAGCCATTCCGTGAGCTGCACAGAATACAGTACTTTCAAACGTGATAGGAATAAATGCAGGCACATTCATATAGTATGTCCAGTTTGGTTTACCACCAATATCATTTGGCCAATCGTGGATCATCATATACCACATCATTAAGGTTGCTAATGATGTACCGGTGATACCATAGATAAATGCACAAATAGCGATTCGTGTGCGAGGAACACCAATAACACCGTCGATACCATGCACAGGCATTGGTGAAAATACATCTTTGATACGGATACCGGCTGCTCTTAACTTCTTACAAGCTTCCAGCATTGGCACTTCATCGCCAAAAACTCCGTGTATGATTTGTTTAGTTGCCATATAATTTTTTCTACTTTTTAGTTATTAATGATGAGCTGATGAATGATGAGAGTGCGCAGCAGCATCTAATTTTTGCTGTTGACCAGATGATTTTAAAATTGTTTTTAATTCAGCCTGAGCAATTACAGGGAAATAACGTGAGAACAACAAGAACAACACACCAAACATTCCAATTGTACCAACATAGATTCCAATATCAATAAATGAAGGAGTGTAGGTGTTCCAAGTAGATGGTAGATAGGTACGGCACAATGTAGGAACGATGATCACGAAACGTTCAAACCACATACCGATATTCACAACAATAGACAAGATAAAGGTTGCAAGAATGGATGTACGGATCTTCTTGAACCAGAACAACTGAGGAGAAATTACGTTACAAGTCATCATTGCCCAGTAGCTCCATGCCAAAGGTCCAGTTGCACGGTTAAGGAATGCATATTGTTCCCACTCAACACCTGAGTACCAAGCGATGAATAACTCTGTTAAATAAGCAACACCAACTATTGAACCCGTTACAATAATAACGATGTTCATGTACTCGATGTGCTTGATAGTAAGGTAAGCCTCTAATTTGTAGATCTTACGAACAACTAACATTAGTGTTAATACCATTGCAAATCCTGAGAAAACCGCACCTGATACGAAGTAAGGAGGGAAGATGGTAGTATGCCATCCCGGAACTACCGAAGTAGCAAAGTCAAAGGATACGATCGAGTGTACTGAGAATACAAGAGGAGTTGATAAACCTGCAAGAACCAATGAAACTTCTTCAAAACGGCTCCAGTGACGTGCTCCACCACCCCATCCGAAAGACAGGATACCGTAGAACTTCTTTTGCCAAGGCTTGATCACGCGGTCACGGATCATAGCGAAGTCAGGAATCAAACCAATGTACCAGAACACAATTGACACAGTAGCATAAGTTGATACCGCAAAAACGTCCCATAATAATGGTGAGTTAAAGTTAGGCCACAAACTACCGAATTGATTAGGTAATGGGAACAACATGTAATCTAACCAAGGACGACCAGTGTGCAATGTAACGAAGATAGCGGCACAAAGTACAGCGAAAATGGTCATCGCTTCAGCAGAACGGTTAATTGCCATACGCCTTTTCTGACGGATTATCAGCTACACTGCAGAGATGATCGTACCAGCGTGACCGATACCGATCCACCAAACGAAGTTGGTGATATCCCAAGCCCAGTCAACACCATTGTTACTTCCCCATGAACCAATACCAACACCAATGGTATAGGCTAAACTTCCTAAGCCCCAAAGAAAGGCCAATCCGCAAAGTGTGATCAACGTGTACCACCCTTTGGCAGCCTTACCTTCAATAGGCGCAATAATATCGTCAGTGATCTGGCGGTAACTTTTATTACCAATGATCAACGGTTCCCTTATTTCTGATTCTGCGTGCATATGATGTTTTGAATAAGTTTATGAATGTTTATGAATGTTTTTCTTCTTTATGTTCTTCATGCTTTTCACCATGACCTTCGCCATGAGCAGCGCCGTGTCCTTCGGCCTCACCATAGAAAGTTACTTGCTCTTCTACGTTTCTTACCTTCAACATATAAGATACTGTAGGTTTAACACCAACCTCTTCTAATAAGAAGTAGTGCTTATCATCAGCTCTCCACTTGTTGATCTCAGCAGACTCATCGTTAACGTCACCAAAAATGATGGCATTAGTAGGGCATGCTTGTTGACAAGCTGTTTTAATTGAACCATCTTGTAATGGAGTACCAGCTTTCTTTGCAGCCAATTTACCGGCTTGCAGACGTTGCTGACACATAGAACATTTTTCCATTACACCGCGTGAACGAACTACTACGTCTGGATTCAACACCATATGGCCTAATTCGCTTTGAGCAGGGTTAACATCGGCAAACATTTCATTTGCATTGTAGTTAAACCAGTTGAAACGTCGAACCTTGAATGGACAGTTGTTTGCACAATAACGAGTACCGATACAACGGTTATAAGTCATCATGTTCAAACCTTCAGTACTATGACTAGTTGCCAATACCGGACAAACAGTTTCACAAGGAGCATGATTACAGTGCTGACACATCATTGGTTGGAAAGTTACCTTTGGATTAGCCGAAGGATTCTCCATGTCAATGTACATCTGCTTTGTTTCCATCAAACCATGCGCATTTGCAGTTTGCTTAGTAGTATCAGATGAATAGTAGCGGTCAATTCTTAACCAGAACATGTCACGAGTTTTTCCAACCTCTTCTTTACCAACAACAGCAACGTTGTTTTCTGAGGTACATGCAACCACACAAGCAGAACAACCAATACATGAGGTCATATCAATGGTAAGACCCCACTTGTGATTCAAACGCTCATGAGAATTCCAAAGATCGATCTCATCTACATGTTTCTTTCCACCACCATGAACTGGCAACATTGCAGCAGGATTGTAATATTCTTTATCCTTGCTTTTGTATTCGTTCAATGATGTTTCACGTAATAGATATTCTTCACGACCCATGATCGTATGCTGGATTTGAGTTGCAGCAAATTCGTGGGTCTCAGATGTTTTGTTGATTGTTACATTACCAACGATCGGTTGGATTGTAGCATTGGTCACAGAAAGGAATTGGAACGCATTCACACCTACTCCATTGGCTACCTTCATGCTCTCAACCTTGCGGCCGTAACCTAATGCAAGACCAATGGTGCCAGGAGCTTGACCCGGCTGAGGGTAAACAGGAACATTAACTTTTACACCATTAACTGTAAGTTCAACAATGCTTCCAATGATATCCTGACGTAACATTTCATTCAATCCCATTGCTATAACATCAATTGGACTCATGGTTACGTAATTGTCCCAAGTTACTTTAGAGATAGGATCAGGCAATTCCATTAACCATGGGTTATTGCTTTGATTACCGTTTCCTAAACCAATTTTTTCATAAACAAATAATTCAATGGCTCCGCCCTTCACTGAAGTTGCCATTTGTGCAGCCTTATTATAATCAGGTGTTGGTAGTACTTCAGTTACAACAGGAGCTGCTTTTAAATCTACCTTTGGTGCTTCAACCTTAGCTGAATCTGTTAGAGCCTCAGCAATAGAAGTTGCAACTCCGGCCATTAATGGTTTACCAGTACTGTCTTTAGCCATAGGTTCAACTGTAGGTACAACCTTATGAACAGCAACCTTTACAACACCATCATGCAATGCATTTGCCCAGAATGAAGCAAAATCCAGGAATTTTCCTTGTGCAGGGAACACACGGTTATTCCAATATCCTTGAAGGTATGCTAAATAATCAGATTTAATACCTGACCATTTCAATAATGAATCCTGGAATTGACGGGTACCTTCATGACGAGGTTGCGCGAAAATTGGATTGATGGTAGGCTGTTGCAATGAATAATGTCCTCTTTTTGGATTAGCATCACCCCATGATTCTAAATAATGATGATCAGGGCAAACAACATCAGCCATTTGTGATGTTTCATCAAGAGTTGTTGCAAATGATATCTTATTGGCAACCTTCTTGTATGCATCAGCAAATTTCATTGAAGCAGGCGCAGTATATACTGGATTACAATTGTAAGTTAACAAAGTGCTAACCTTACCTGACGCCATGTCAGCAACTAGATCAGCAAAGGCTTTGTCATCACCTTGCTTTAAATTATAGTGCATCTCAACATCTACGGTTTTACCATAGTTGTCTAACATTTTATTGATACCATTGATCAAGGTTTGAACACCTTCATCATTTACACCGCTAACAACTATTGAATGACCTTTGTCCTTCACTAATTCACCAGCGATCTTTTTAATAGCTTTTACTGCATCAGCGTTTCCGATCTTCTCATCACCACTAACTTTTGAATTTCCGGTGGCAGAAGCAACCTCATTAAATAAAGCCAAAGTAACTTTACCTAACTCTGAAGGCTTCACCATATAACGGTAATCAGCATTTGCACCAGTCAAAGAAAGAGTTGCCTCAAAATGGTAATGTTTACTCATTTCAGGCTTTTCCTTAGTAACCTTGCGAGTTGATGCATATTGTTTTGCAAATTCAATTGGATTTAACCAGTTTCCTAAGAAATCACAGGCAATACCAACGATTGTTTTTGCATTTGAAAAATTATACGAAGAAACAACAGACTTACCAAATACGTTCTTGTTTGCCAAATTCAAGGCGTTATAAGAGATCGCATCGTAAGATACATGTTGTGAAGATGGATACTTAGCTAAAAACTCAGCAATAACTGCCTTGGTAGAAGGACTAATAACAGTTGAAGTCAACAAACGAATAGCACCACCAGCGTTCAAAGCTGCAGCTGCAGCATCATCAGCAGCACTCCAATTCACGTCTTTACCTTTCACCATTGGTCCTCTTAAACGAGCACCATCGTATAATCCAAGAACTGAGGCCTGAACACGAGCAGTAGTACCGCCATGAGATACCTTAGACAGGTCATTTCCTTCAATTTTGATAGGACGACCTTCACGGGTCTTAACTAATACCGACACATAATCATGCCCATCATAAAAAGTAGAAGCATAGAAATTAGCAACTCCTGGAGTAACTTCTTCAGGTTTAACTACGTAAGGTATAGACTTGTTTACCGGTGTTTCACATGCAGCCAAAGCTACAGCGGCAGTTGAGAAGCCCATCACCTTTAAGAAATCACGACGTGAGGTACCCTTACTTTCTGAATCGTTATTGTTTAAAAACTCATCAATAGGAAGAGGTTCTGCAAACTCATTCTTAGCTTGTTCTTGAAACTCCGGGCTGTTATGCAACTCCGGTAAGCCTCTCCAATACTTTTTTGACATAGACATTAGTTATTTCGTTCTTAATGTTTCTTAATTGATTAATAGTGACACTTTGCACACTCTAACCCACCGATCTTATCTACAGTAAATTTAACATCGTATTTACCGGCGTACTTCTCTTTTAATGCTTTGTGCAAACGATCGTAATACGCATTTCCTTCCATGGCCACCTCTGTTTTGCGGTGACATTCAACACACCACTTCATGGTCAATGGATTCTTTTGCTCTGCTGTTGTCATTTCTTTCAAGTTTCCATGACAATTAGCGCAATCGATCTTACCAACAACTACGTGCTGTGAGTGATTAAAATAAACATGGTCTGGTAATGTGTAAACTTTGATCCATTTGATTGGGTTCTGCTTTGCAAGATCATAGGTTCCTTTTGACGGATCATAACCTGCTGCTTCGTAGATCTTGGCGATCTCAGTTTCTCCATACTGAGGACCTTTTTGAATTCCTTTATGACAGTTCATACAAATATTCACTGAAGGAATACCAGCATGACGTGATTTCTCAACAGAACTGTGGCAATATTGACAAGCGATCTCATGGTCGCCAGCGTGCAGTTTATGAGAGAACTTAATTGGTTGCTCAGGCTTGTATCCTTTTTGAGTTTTCCAATCGTAATACACACCAATATTGAAACATGCATCCCAACATGACTTCATACCACCAAAAACTAAAATGATCACGAACACACCAACTAACCGACGGTGACCGCTCATCCATTCTTTAGCTTCCTGGAAGAATGAAATCTCTGGCTTCTCTTCTTTTCCTTCTGCTCTGTTTGCAGAATTTTGTAACGAATGACGTACACTGCGTAATGAGTATAACAAGATGATCAGAACAACAATAGATCCTAGGAGCAAGTACACTGGTTCAATTCCACCTTTATCAGTTTCTTCAGCGCCATCAGTAGCAGCAGCTGTAGCTGACTTATCATCCGCCTTAGGAGCCGGTGGATTTTTGATGTAATCTAAAATGGCTGTTACATCCTTATCGGTCAACTGACCTTCGAATACTGTCATGGCTGCCTTTCCATACTCATTGTATAGTTTATTGGCATAAGCATCACCACTCTTGATAACTGCCTCGTTGTTTAGGATCCACTTGGTCAACCAAGCTTCAGCCGTCGGGGTCTTGGGAACCCTGTCGAACAATCCTTTCAAACCCGGACCTGTTAAACGCTGGTCGGTATGGGCTGCGTGACACACAGCACAGTTTTGCTTAAATAATTTTTCGCCATCCTGAGCAGATACCTTAAAGCTGAACGATAAGAAGAAAATTGCTGCGAACAAGATCTGGAGAGGACTACAACACTTATAATTTTTCATATTTCGAATAAAAAAAGGGTCTAAATTAACTGGTTCTATGACAAAAAAATGACATAAACCGAGAGCAAATTTAGCAGAAGATTGAGAAAAAATTAAGGTTTTTTTTATTTTTTTTAACAACAATTCATATTTATAACGATTCTAAATAATATTGTTGTGGCCAGTAAA
>DAISHL010000069.1:0-8340 GCA_036822555.1 Bacteroidota bacterium
TTGCATATCCATGAGATAGCCGCTCGGTAAGATGTTGGTCAATAAGGTAAAATGATTAGGTAAGACTTGATGTATATTGCATTTAGCTCTTAATAATTCAAATACATCCGGATTTTTTTTGTGCGGCATAATGCTGCTTCCGGTTGTTAAAGAATCGGGGAAGGATATGAATGTGAAATTCTGACTCAGATACAAACACACGTCGTAAGAGAATTTAGAGATCGTGTGAGCAATTGAGGAGATGGCAATAGCAGTTACTTTTTCTGATTTCCCTCTGGTCATTTGCGCGTAAACCGAACTTTTGTTCAATGCTGCAAAGCCCATTTCGTTTGTTGTAAATTCTCTGTCTATTGGAAAGGAGGAGCCATAACCGGCCGCGCTGCCTAATGGATTTTTGTCACAAATTTTACAGGCCGCCTGCACTAATTCCAGCTCGTCTTCCAGACTTTCGGCATAGGGATTTATCCACATGTCGAATGACGAAGGCAGGTCAATTTTAATATGCGTATATCCCGGTAAAAGAATTCCTTTGTGTTTTGCAGCTTGCAAATAGAAATTGTTTTGCAGTTGAATGGTTTTGTTTTTAATTGTATCTAATTCTTCTTTCAAATACAATTTAATGGCCGTTAAAACCTGATCGTTTCTAGATCTGGCACTATGGATCTTTTTACCAACTTCACCGTATTTTTTAGTGAGATAGAACTCAATTTGCGAATGAATATCTTCAACACCTTCTACAATTTTAAAATTGTTTTCACTTAACAGCGTTTCAATTTCAGATAATCCTTCCAATAGCTGATCGCATTCTGTTTGTGTGATCAATCCTACTTTAGTCAGCATTTTTGCATGTGCCTTCGACGCTTTTACATCGTAAGGCGCAATAAACATATCCAATTCCTGATCATCACCGATCGTGAATTTTTCGATGATGTTATCTGTTTTAATATCTTTTTCCCAAAGTTTTGTTTTCATGTTTTTTTATCTTGTCACCCTGAGCGGAGTCGAAGGGTGAACTAACCTTATCGACTTTGCTTGAGTTTGTTTTTAAATAATATTCTCTAATAATTTAATGTATAATTCAATACCTTCTTCTATTTCATTTAGGAAAATAAATTCATCGGCAGTATGACTTCTGGCACTATCACCGGGGCCCATCTTTAAGGTTTCAAAAGGCATCAACGCTTTGTCACTTGTTGTGGGAGATCCATAAGTTGTTCGGCCTAAACTCATGCCACTTAAAATTAAAGGATGATCCAATGGAATAGAGGAGGAGCGCATACGTAGACTTCTTGGTTTGATCTCGCAATTCACATGCTGTTTTATTTCCGAAAGTATGTCTTCAAAAGTATAGCACTCATTCACTCTGATGTCAACCACGAATTTGCAAACAGATGGTACTATATTGTGAGCTTTGTTCTCTGTTTCGATGCTGGTAACCGTCATTTTAACCGGACCTAACAAGTCAGATACTTTATTGAACTGATAATTTTTAAACCAATGAATATCCTGTAAAGAATGATAAAGCGCATTATCTCCTTCGTTTCTGGCAGCATGCCCAGCTATACCATAATTCACACAATCAATGACCAGTAGACCTTTTTCGGCAACAGCCAAATTCATAAGTGTAGGTTCTCCAACAATGCCAAATGAAATAGGAGGGAGGAAAGGAAGTAAAGCCTCAATGCCATTTGTACCTGAGATCTCTTCTTCGGCACTGGCTGCAAAGACCAAATTGTATTTCAAGTTTTCGTGATCATAAAAATGGATGAATGTTGCTAACAAAGAAACCAATGCTCCACCGGCATCATTACTACCCAAACCAAATAGCTTATCATCTTCGATGACGGCTTTAAAAGGATCCTTGGTATAACCCTTGTTAGGTTTTACGGTATCATGATGAGAGTTCAATAGAATGCTCGGTTTTGAATAATCAAAATGTTTATTGATAGCCCACACATTATTCAAATGCCTGTTTGCCGGAATTCCTTTATCAAGCAAAACGTTTTCTAATATATCAGCCGTTTTATCTTCCTCCTTGCTAAAGCTTGGTGTTTCAATTAGCTGTTGTAGTAATTGAATGGCATCCGCTTGAAGTTGCTTTGTATTTGTTTTATTTTGTAATACTTGTTCCTGCATGAGATTGAATGATCTGTTTTAATTTATCGGCATGACCTATTACCACTCTTTTAACGCCATTTTCAATAGCATCAAAGGCATTATCAAGTTTAGGGATCATGCCATCTTTTACAATTTGTTGTTCTTTTAATGTGATGTACGTTTTTTTGTTGATGTGCGGAATTACTTTTTCATTGTTAAGTACACCTTGCTTTTCAAAGCAGTAAATTAATTTTACTTTATAGGAATGGGCTAAAGCCGTAGCTAACGAAGAGGCAATAGTATCAGCATTGGTGTTTAATAATTGTCCCTTTGAATTAGATGTTATAGGTGCAATTACCGGTGCATAACCATTTTTTAAAAGCGTGTTCATTAATTTTGAATTGATCTTTTTACCGAATACATCACCCACAAATCCGTAATCTATCTTCCCTTTTTTTTTTTTTCTGAAGGAATTAAAAACGCATCTGCTCCACATAACCCCAATGCTTTGGTGCCCTTTGCGTTTAGTTTCGCCACAATGTTCTTGTTGATCAAACCGGCGTAAACCATGGTAGTGATCTTCAGTGTTTCCGCATCGGTAATTCTTCTGCCTTCGATCATTTTGGTTTCTATGGCTAACTTTTCCGATAATTGAGTAGCGAGTTTACCTCCGCCATGAACCAATATTTTTGGCAAGTGGATCGAATGATAATTCAAAGGAATTTATTCAAAGCCTTTTCGTTGTCAATAATGTTCCCGCCTATTTTTATGATCACTAGTTCTTTCATGCTTCCTCTAAACTTAATTGGTTCAATTGAACAGTATTTTTTGGAGTAAGGTTTTCCAATAAATTCTTTAATACCACTTGCGCTGCAAAAACCCTGTTGGCTGCTTGTTTTTGGATCAAGCTATTCGGATGATCAATTAACTTACTGCTTAACTCCACATCTCTTCTTACCGGTAAACAATGCATGATACCGGCATTATTGGTCAATTGATATGTATTCTGGTCCATCATCCAATTTTCTTTTACTTCCGGTGTGGCGCCATAATCGTTGTAACTCGACCAATTCTTCACATACACAAAATCCGCATCCTGTAAAGCTTTACTTTGATCGTATTCAATGTTTGCACCTTTCGTAAAATCTTCACACAATTCATATCCTTGCGGATGAGTGATGGTAAAGTCTACATCCAGTTTGGTCATCCATTCGGCAAATGAATTGGGTACTGCCTGAGGTAAAGCTTTGATGTGCGGTGCCCAGGTCATAACTACTTTGGGTTTAGATGCGCCTTTCCAATTTTCCTTAATAGTGATCGCATCTGCTAAGCTTTGTAAGGGATGAAGCGTTGCAGATTCTAAACTAATTACGGGCACATTACAATATCTCATAAGTTGTACCAATATCTTTTCACTGTAATCTAATGTTTTGTTGGTTAAGGATGGAAAACATCTCATGCCAATGATATCACAATAAGAACCTAAAACGGCAGCGGCATCTTTAATGTGCTCAACAGTTGATCCGTTCATGATCACATCATCATTCCATTCAATGGCCCAGCTTTCTTTATCAATGTTCATTAGCATCACTTCCATGCCAAGCAGTTTTGCCGCTTTTTGCGTGCTTAATCTGGTTCTTAAACTTGGATTTAAAAAGATCAAACCCAATGTTTTGTTTTTGCCTAATTGATCAAACCCATAGGGCGATGATTTTAATTGGATGGCCTCATTTACTAATTGAATGGGGTCTTTTACATCGTATACGGTTGTGAAATGTTGCATGACTAAGCAGTTTTTAAAAGTTTGGTTAATTCAATTGATAATGCTGAATTAAACAGATCAATATCGTTTTGATTCACATTTAATGCAGGAAGTAATCTGATCACATTCTTATTGGATGCTGTACCAACTAAAATATGATTCTCATTAGTTAAAACTGTTTTTAATTCGGCGATCGGAAAATCAAATTCAATACCGATCATTAAACCCTGACCTCTCACTTCTTTAATGCCATCGATTTCTTTCAGATCATTGATCCATTTATTACCTATGATTGCTGCATGTTCAATTAAATTTTCGGATTTGATCACATCCAATAAGGCAATAGCTGCAGCACAGGCTAAATGATTACCTCCAAATGTGGTTCCTAATAAGCCATATTTCGCTTTAAAATCTTCACTGATCAACACACCGGCAACCGGAAAACCATTGCCCATGCCTTTTGCAGTAGTGATCAGATCGGGTTTTACTTTTGCATATTGATGCGCAAAGAATTTACCAGATCTGCCGTAACCCGATTGCACTTCATCCAGTATCATTACGGCATCGTTATCATCGCATTTTTTTCTGATCAAATTAAGGAATTCACTTGTTGGAGTATGAATACCTGCAACTCCTTGAATGCCCTCAACAATAACAGCACTAATACTTTCATTGATAGCATTTAAAAATGCTTCGTGATCATTCAAAGGAAGAAAAATGATCTCATGGGTTTTGTTGACTTCTGCTTGAATACTTGTGTCATAAGTTGCGGCCACAGCTAATGAAGTTCTTCCGTGAAAGCTCTTATCAAATGCAATGATCTTTTTTCTTCCGTTTTTAAATGATGCCAGTTTCATAGCATTCTCATTGGCTTCGGCTCCTGAATTACATAAGAATAAATTGTAATTCGAGTAACCGCTCAATTCGCCTAATTTGTATGCCAGTTCTTCCTGTAATGGATTGACCACTGAATTGGAGTAAAAGGCGATCTTGTTCAATTGATCAGTGATCTTCTCTACATAATAAGGATGAGTGTGACCAATTGAAATAACAGCGTGACCGCCATACAGATCAAGATACTTTTCGTTCTTATTATCCCAAAGCCAAGATCCTTGTGCTTTTACCGGGGTTATGTTTGTTAATGGGTATACGTCAAATGTTTTCATTGTTATAATTATTTTAAGTTGTCTTTCTCGTTCGCCGCGGCGAACAAAAAATGAAGAGAGGCTCATTTTTCACTCGAAATGACAACTTGATTCTTGCGTCAGTTCGAGTGATTTTTGCTTGTCTCTTGCAAAAATCGTATCGAGAACTAAAATGCGCTTGGTTTTAAATGCAATCCTGTACTTTCATTAAGGTTAAACATCAGGTTCATGTTTTGTACTGCTTGTCCTGCTGCGCCTTTCAGTAAATTATCAATGGCTGAAATAATGATCAGATCATCTTTTTCTTTTTGTAAACTGATAAAGCAATTATTCGTATTTACTACCTGTTTCACATTTACATCAAATGGTACAACATGCGTAAATGGATGGTTCGTGTAGTAAGACTGATACAGATCAATTGCCTGATCTAATGACAAATTGCTTTTTAAGTAATTTACAGAATAGATCCCTCTGGTGAATGCGCCTCTTTGCGGAACAAATTGTAATTGCGTTTCATTCAGTTGAAGGGATTGGATCGATTCCATTATTTCCTTTTCATGTTGATGACTTAATAATTTATATCCGCTATGACTATTGCTTCTCCATGAAAAATGATTGGTCTCCGAAAAAGCCTGTCCCGCACCGGTTGAACCTGTTGTGGCTGACACGTGAATACTTGATCCGATCAATTTTTCTGCAGCCAATGGTAATAAAGCTAACTGAATGCAAGTTGCAAAACAGCCGGGATTGGCAATGTAACTGCTGTTCTTGATCTTTTCTTTGTTTAATTCGGGTAAGCCGTATACAAAGGTTTTGTTTTGAAAAGCAGAATTGGATCGATGTCTGAAATCCTGACTCAGATCAATGATCTTGATATGAGAAGGAATTTCATTCTTTTCCAAAAACGCTTTTGATTCATGATGTCCTTTGCATAAGAACAAAACATCGACATCCAACGAATGATCTTTCACAAATTGCAATTCAGTTGAAGCAAACAGATCCTGATGAATGTGATAGGTCTTTTTTCCGGCCTGACTTTCACTTTGTGCAAAAACCAATTTCACTTCCGGATGATGGATCAACAGTCTGATTGTTTCACCGCCTGTATAGCCTGCTGCGCCTATAACTCCTACCTTAATCATTGTTGTTAAGTATTAAGTCGTTTTGCAATTCATTTACCTGGTAATAAATGGCTGTTTGATTACCAAAGATCTTGGTGAAGCCTTTCACATCATCTCCTGTAAATGATTTATTCATCTCACCGTAAGAACCAAATGAATCATTCATTAAGTCGTGTGGCGATTGAATACCATCAATGATAAATCTGTAAGGTACAAGGGTAACAAACACATCTCCATTCACTGTTTTTTGATTGTTCTCAAAAAAAGCTTCCATATCTCTCATGGTGGGGTCTAAGTACTGACCTTCATGCAGCCAGTTGCCATACCAAAGTGATAGCTGATCTTTCCAATACAATTGCCATTTGGTCAATACATGTTTTTCAAGGGCGTGATGTGCCTTAATGATGATGATGGATGCAGCAGCTTCAAAACCAACTCTGCCTTTGATGCCAATAATGGTATCGCCAACATGAATATCTCTGCCAATGCCATAAGGTGCAGCAATGGTATTCAATTCCTCAATGGCTTCCACACTTGATGAAAAGGCCTGATCGTTGATCTTTTTTAATTCACCCTTTTCAAAGGAGAGTTTGATCTTTTCCTTTCCATTTTTGAAGATGGTTGTTGGCCAGGCATTTTCAGGTAAGGATAGGTGAGAGGTCAATGTTTCTTTTCCGCCAACAGATGTGCCCCAAATTCCTTTATTGATGCTGTAAACTGCCTTTTCAAAATTCATGTTCACGCCATGAGACTTCAGATAATCGATCTCTGCTTGTCTTGATAACTTTTGATCTCTGATCGGAGTAATGATCTTTACATCTGGAATTAAGATCTGAAAAGCCATATCAAATCTTACCTGATCGTTACCTGCACCTGTGCTGCCATGCGCTACAGCTTCTGCGCCCATTAATTTGGTATAATCGGCAATGGCAAGTGCCTGAATGATCCGTTCGGCACTCACTGAAAGCGGATAGGTGTTGTTCTTTAAAATGTTTCCGAAGATCAAGTACTTGATCACCTTATCGTAATACGATTGTTTGGCGTCGATAATTTTAAAGGATGCTACGCCTAAACTTTCGGCATGTTTCTCCAGGGTGATCTTGTCCTGTTCGTTTAACCCGCCTGTATCAATGGTTACCGCGTGAACGTTGTAATGCAATTCGTTCTTTAAGTAAATGGCGCAATAGGTGGTATCTAATCCACCGCTAAATGCTAAGATAATGTTGTTGTTCATGTTTTAAAATTTTATAGTTTCTTCTTTTTTTGTCTTTAATAATTTGATGAAAGTGGTCTGTTTGATGCGAAGCAAGCGTTCCATGATTTTTTTCTTGCTTGAAAAATCAAACCATCGGGGCTTGTGCTTGTCAGTATGATCGTAAAGCATGGCAGTGCATAAACAGTTCTTACGATCTTTACTTTTAAGTATTTCGTGATTCACACAGCTTTGGCAGCCTTTCCAAAATGCGTCATCCTGTGTTAACTCCGAATAGGTAACAGGTTCGTAACCCAGGTCGGAGTTGATCTTCATTACAGCCAGGCCTGTTGTTAGTCCAAATATTTTAGCATTCGGATATTTTGTTCTCGATAATTCAAAAATCTTTTTCTTGATATCGGTGGCTAAACCACTTTTTCTGAAATGTGGAGAAACGATCAAGCCGGAGTTGGCCACATAGTTGCCGTGGCTCCAGGTTTCAATATAGCAAAAGCCGGCCCAGGTCCCATCTTTGGCAAGGGCAATCACAGCTTTACCTTCCAGCATTTTTTGCTGAATATAATCAGGAGTACGTTTAGCAATGCCGGTTCCTCTGGCTTTGGCTGACGACTCCATTTCATTGCAGATAGTTTCTGCATAGTGCAAATGCTGCGCAGTGGCAACTTGCACAATAAAATGTTGCATGTCAAATAAAAATTTGATATTAAAAAAATAAATGAAGTTTGACCCTACTGACTAGCAGGACCAATTAGTAAACCAGAAAAGAAATCTGAATCAACGTCGGATACAAAAAACGGGGCGAGTAGGTAAAACGAACAACAGGTTAGCTGTTGATAAAAACACACTCTTGCTCAAGGAGCTGTATTTTCCGGTGTTTCCGGCTGAGCAAAGAATGAAATCTTGTGTTTTCATTTTTTTAGATTGTGCTCTTTAGTGTTTTTTGTTTTCTAGCGTGTACTATAATCTTATTTTTATGTTTATCCCTAAAAATTGTTTTATTTG
>DAISHL010000070.1:0-8318 GCA_036822555.1 Bacteroidota bacterium
TAAAATAATGTTTCGAGTGCCCTATCCTGTACTCCACGAAATTAAATTCGGAAACGGCGTTAACTTCATAAAGTTTTGATCTGAAATTGCTGTTTCGCATCAATTGATCAGGATTGGAACTCCTGCTGTCAAACGCCTCGATGCTTCCGTAATTGAACCCAAAACGAAATGCATAACGGTAATTGGTAGTGTACCTAAAGAACAGGCCGGCTGCGGGCTTTGAGAACGCAAAATGCCTGAGTGGATTGATATCTCCCAAATAGTAAGAAGCCCCTATCAACACTCCTAACTCGCGTTGACGGAAATTACGTTTTGTGGTTTGAGCACTTGCAGTTGCACAAACAAATAGTGTTAGTATGTATAAAAATGCCTTACGCATCAACGTATAGAACGGAAAAACAGTTGAAATATTGCCTAGTGTCATTTGTCAATGCCCCACAGCAATTTATTGCGAAGTGTATCAAAGAAATGTTTGCCTTCCATGTTGATCATGTTGAACTTAAAATCTGCCAAACGGATCTTGATCTCACTTTGCGGATTGAAGCTGGCTGTCACCGAATCAAGTGACACATAAAAACTGTCGTTTCTGCCACTCACTTTAAAACTTATTTCCCTTTTATTAGGGATCACGATCGGTCTCACATTCAAGTTGTGGGGTGCAATTGGCGTAATGATGAAATTATCTGAATCGGGCATCATGATGGGTCCTCCACAGCTCAATGAATAAGCTGTAGAACCTGTAGGTGTAGATATGATCAGCCCGTCTGCAAAATAAGAGTTCAGGAATACATCATCCACATAGGTATCAATATTGATCATGGCTCCGCCTTCCTGCTTGTGAATGGTAAATTCATTCAGCGCATAATTCACATCTCCAAAACAAGATTCGCATCCTTTCAATTCTATCAATTCTCGTTTATCCAATGTGAATTTTTCTTTCAGTAATTGCGACACAGCTTTCTCAAGATCATCTTTATTCACATTGGCTAAAAAACCCAAACGGCCTGTGTTTACTCCCAGAACAGGTATACCAGATTTTCTCACCAGGGATTTGGTCTCAAGAATAGTGCCATCGCCTCCAAGTGAGATCAGATAATCTGCACTTGCTATCAATTCATCCGAATTGGCGAAAGTTGGGAGGTCAAGACTAAAGTTATATGTTCTTTTTAAAAAGGTATAGTATTCTTTGAAAATGATAAGCTTAACATTTTCCTTTTGCAGTAACTGATGCAATTTTTCAATGTACTGGGGAAGATTGTCTTTTGTTGAACGCGCGTATACAGCAATAGTCATTTTATAATTTCTTTATCAAAGGTAATGTTTAATTATTGATCTTATCTCCCCGCAATTCTCTGTAGCGTTTTCGTGCCTCTACCACATAAATACTGCCAGGATACCCAGTTACCACCTTTTCATATGCTTCCTTGGCCTTCTCGGCATCCTTTAATTTGTAGTGGTAAAGTTCTGCAAGTTTGAATTGGGCATCATCGCCATACAATTCCGTAGGATAGAACTCAAGGATCTGCTTGTACATTTTTTCTGCATCAACAAACTTTTGAGTTCTTTCATAAATGTTTGCTTTCTTGTAAAAGATATCATCGCCCAATGTGTGGGTATTAAAAAGAGAATTGATACTGTCCATCCTGTTGATCGCATCACTGTATCTGTGCTGTATGATCATCAACTCGGCACTTGAGAACATTTTCAATGGAAGATCGTTGGTATCAACACCAATGGCATCTGTGATGATCAGAGAAAGATCCAAGGCATCGTTCGCTATCAGTTTGGTAGTGGCTCCCTTTAGAACATCGCACTGGGTTTTTGCCCATTTAAAATCTCCTGCATAAAAACTGAGTTTGGCATTTTTAAATTTTGCTTCATGACCTATTGGCTCAAATTTAAAATCCTTCTCAACCTGGGAATATAACAGGGATGCTTCCCAGATCTCACCAACCAACAGATATACATCTGCTTGCGCAATCTTATAGCCTGCTTTATCCAAAGGCTTTAATCCGGGATTCTGAATAACTGTTTCAAGTAAAGCAATTGCCTCAAGTGGTTTATTAAGATAATAGGCCTTTAAGGACGACAAGTTCTTAACAACATACGTTTGCATGAAGGTGCCTTTATACTTGTTCAGTGCGGTCTCCAGCTTTTGTTCAACTGCAGTAAGTTCCTGCAAGGTAGGTTGTGCTTTTTCAATTACAAGTTCGTACTCCACGCTTAAGATCTCAATAGCAGAGGATTCACTGTATGGCGAATTAGGCTTGTCTATAAGATACTGAAAGCATCGTGAGGCCGTTTCCCAAGATCTATTGGCCACACAGATCTTTGCAAGCTCGTACACACGGTTCCCGTCTTCCTTTAGTCGTTTGTCAAGTGACCTGCATTGTACAAAGGCCCCGTCAAAATCGCGTTGCTGTTTTAAAATAAATATGAGGAATTCTGCAAGTACTGTTTTATCTGGTTTTTCCTGTATGCGTTTTTGTAATTCCTGTTTAAGGATCGGGTTCTTCAGTCCTGAATTATCATCATCGTATCCCAGTGAATTTTGAAGATTGGCTTGTGCAGTATACAACTCCGATTCTCTGAATTCGATGGCATCAAGATATTCGTTGATCATGGCCGTAAGGTTACCCTGCAATTTATACACTTCGGCACGCTCATATATATAAGGATAATCAGGTGTTGTTTTTCTGCCCTTGTTATAGGTTTCAATGGCCCTGTCGTAAAGCTTTTCTTCTATAAAGGCCTGAGCCAGGTTGGTGATGAAAGGCGCAACGGCATAAAGATCCTTTATGGCCTTATCATAAGCCTCGTTCTCTTTTTTCTTTTCTCCATTAAGATTATACACCTTGCCAAGATGAACATAGTATGAAACATCGTTCTTGTTGTTCCGTATTTGTTTTTTTGTCACCTTCTCAGCTTTGTCATAATCTTTAACGGCAAGCAAGCTTTTGAAATAATTGGGGTACCAGAGATTAGGATTCTTGTCGTAGAGTTCTTCAAAATAAACATTGGCCTTCTCGTATTCCTTTTGTTCGTAATACTGCATGGCAAGCGCCTCCTTGCTGGTTTGAGCCAAAGCAAAGGACGACATAAGGACAAAGAAAATAAGATATATGGATCTGCAAAATGGCATTGCCTGAGAATTCGTACGAATTAAAGCAAGCTTAATTAAAATTGAATTTCAGATGAACCTCTTTGCCATTTTGATTGAACTCGAGTGCATCTGCCAGGTTTTTCATGAGAAAAATACCACGACCGTTTATTTTATCAATATTCTCTGGAGCTGTAGGATCAGGAAGATTCTTAAAGTCGAATCCTTTGCCTTCATCGGCAATTGAAAATGTGATGCCATTTGGCTCAACATTGTATTTAATGATCACATTCTTATTAGGGTCGTTATTGTTTCCGTGCTGTATGGCATTATTCACAGCCTCAGTCACAGCAATCAAAATATTTCCGTATCGGTCCTCATTTACTTTATACTCCTCACACACATCATCAATAACCTGCTCAACCAACTTGATATTTTGAGAATCAGAACTTATTCTCAGATCCTCTCCTTTCGTTAAAATCATCACTTCGTTTTATTTACACTATTAAAGTAATTGTTTACTTTTTCTTTATAAAATGGCGTTAAACTCGGCGGAACCGTATTTAAGAGTTCCAATTCCTTTTCTTTTAACCTTTTATACTCTAAAAACTGTCCAGGGTTACTTAAATTTTGATTTTTTGCTTCATTACTTTTCCTTTTTTCGTCTTGTTCCCGCTCCCGCTCTGCCTTTTCGCTTTCCAACAATTTTGTTAAAATATCGTTCTGGCGTTTGATCATCTCATTGCTAATATTTTTGTTAACAAGCTCTTTTTCAGTTTGTTCCATTAGATCCGAGATCTCTCCGCCCGGATTTGACCCTTTGTTCTTCAATTTGTCCATCATTTGCATGATCTGTCTTCTAATGGCTTCTTGCTGGGCGGCCATTTTTGCAAATTGCTCACTTGTGCCCGGTATGCTTAAGCCACTCGATCCGGTTTTACCAGGCTGACTTCCTCCGGGCTTTTGCCCGGGCTTTTGCCCCGGTTTCTCACCTGGTTTTTGTCCATTTTCCATGGCTTTTTTCAGATCCTGAAGTTGTTTGTTCAATTGTTCCTGCAGCTTTCTCAGATTTGGAATGCCCGGATTCTCTGAAGGATTCTGTCCTTTTCCGGAACCGGGTTTCTTACATTTTCCCTTCTTCCCTTGCTGCTTTGAATTGTTCTTCATTTGCTTTAGCATTTCCTCAAGCGATTCATTGAGTAGTAAGGCCAAATTGTTCACTGAGGTCATGCTGCTTTGCATTCGTATTCCACTTTCGGACACATTACGTTCTGCAAGAGCTTTAATGGTCTTATCAATATTGTTGTTGATTGCGCTGATCTCACGATTGACCATGCTGCTGATCTGAGGGGCCCGTTTACTTAGGGCAAGCAAACTGTCTTCAATGATCTTGCTATCATCCTTCAGTTTCTTTTGCTGCTGAGGTATCTTTACATAGTTCGGATTGTCAATGCGCGTTTCTTTAAGTTGTTTCATAAGCTCTTCCTGCGCAAATGACATGTTGAGCAAATTCTCAAGGATCTGCCTTAACGTTGCCGCATTCTCCTCTTGCTGTTGTTCTTCCGCTGAATCCATGCTGTCTTCCATCTCCTGCTTCATTTCCTCCATTTTTTTGGCAGCATCATCTTGTGATTTGGCAGCTTCTTTTTTGTTATTCTGATTGAGCTGTTGTGAACTTTTTTGCATTGAATTACTGATCTGCTCCTGCTTTTGCTCATTTTTTGGCATGGCATTAGGTTCTTCCAATTCACTGTTCTTCTTATCAAGCTCCTTTAGATCCTCCTTCAATTTATCAAACTCTTTATTGATCTCATTTTGCTTATTCTCCAATTCCTTTGAATCCGCATTCTTGTTCTCTTTGCTCTCTGTTTGTTCCTTCAACTCCTGTTGCTTGTTCTTTAACTCATCAAGCTTATCAATTGCATTTTGCATTTTTTGCTGAACCTCCAACTGCTTGAATAGTTCAAGGTTACGGTCTAACTCCTTCTCGATGTCCTTATTAGAAAGTTTCAACTCCTCTAGTTTCTGCTGTACCTGATTTTTATCCAATTGGTTCATGGCCTTTTGCAATTCATCAAACAGCTTTTTCATTTCAGGGGTCATCACCTGATCGAATAACTTCTCCAATTCCTGTTGCTTCTCAAGAATGGATTCATCTTGCTGAGAGAACTCATTTTGCATTTGGTTGTTCTGCTGGTTCTCTTGTTTTACCTCTTCGATCTTGTTCTTTAATTGCTGCTGTTTGTTCAGGATATCCTCCAGCTTCTTCTTTTCCTCATAACCCATCTGGCTTTTATCATTCAGCTTCTTGGTCAGTTCGTTCACATCCTTTTGAAGTTGCTTTGCCTTTTTGATGCTTTCTTCAAGGTCCTGCTTGATCTCTGAGTTATTCTTACTGGCGCTTTCATTGATCTCATCCAAGGTTGGTGCTTTGTATACCATGGTAGTGGTGCGCGTAACCTTATTGCCATTTACGCCATCATTATCATAAACCTCAAAATAGTATTCGAGTTTATCCCCTGGTTGTAAACTAAAGGTGGTTGCATTCAGATAATAAAAATAATTCTGCGATATCTGGGATGGATTGATGTTCACAGGATAATTAAATACGCTCTCCAAGGGTTTATTCAATGAGTCGGTAGAGAAACGTTTACATACAAAGTTCAAACGGCTGAAACCATAATCGTCTTTTATACTTCCACTGAAAAAGAAATTTCGCTGATCAAGAGAATCTTGTTTTTGCTCAAGGTCGATGACCGGATATTGATCGGGTATAACATTCACTGAATAGGCAACGGAATCCAAAGCGCGCTGAATGAATTTGTTTGTGGCTTTAACCACATAGCTGTTGCTTTGCATAAACCTTCTTGTATAACTGAATTGGTCATTGCCGGTTTGATCGGGCTGTATTAATGTATCTGCGAATTGCAGGCTAAGGTTATTCGTATTCTTGGTGTTGAACATCCAAACAACCTTTGTTCCCTGTGGTATTTGCAGATCACCCGTATTGCTTAACACCTCATTTGTTTTCTTAAGATAAGCAGGGTAGATCAATTGCGCGCTGAACTGACTGACCATGGGTTTAGGCAACACCTTTAACTCATAGTCCTGCGATTCAAAACCTGCAGCCAATAAATGAAATGGAGTGTTCTTCTGAACATTCTTGAATACATAGGAAAAGTTGATCTTATCAACCTTTTCTAATTTATACTCTATACCATTAACGTTCACAAAAACATCTTCAGGAATTTGATCGCCACTTACTTTCACTTTTAGTTCATAATCCTGCGTTTGTAAGGCCGTAAGATTCTTATCAGTAAGTTCAAAAGCAAATGGCATTTCTTTGGCATAGTAGGTTTGGTAATTCACCAGGCGTTCAGTGCCTTTGTGGATGATGGTTGGCCAAATGATATACACTGACAGGAACAGAACGATCACCGGAAGCACAAAACGCAAGTACCTTGTGTTCTCTTTAAAGTCAATAGCCGATGTAAACGGCACAGGTTGCAATTCATTTATTTTTTGATCGATACTGGCTACAAGCAAATCGTCAGAGCCCAGCATGGCCTGTTGATTTTGTAACTGCAATACATTAAGCAGTTTATCCTGCACATTACTAAAGTGAGTGCCAATAATGGTAGCTGCCTGATCGTAGGAAATAACAGAACCGATCTTATTTATCTTCAAAAGAGGTGTAACAATATATTTGGCCAATACAAAAACAGTTAGTCCTAAAAAACCGAAGAATAAGGTGGTTCGGATGCCAATACCGGGTTCACCGAAATAATTGAGTAACACAACAGACAGAAAGGCAGAAACAAGCAAACCAAGGGAGTACAAGAAGCCTCTAATGAGTTGATTCTTGTAATACTTACGGATGAATTCATCCAATTTTTGAATTAATATGCTGCTTGTACTGTTCAAATAGTTTCTCTTGTGATGCCCCGCTAATGGTTTTTCCATAAAGCAAAGACCCTAACAAATATAACGAAACAACAGGGTTTTTAATACGGAATTTTTGTTAAGAAAGCAGGATATGCCGATATTTTTTATCTTGATAATTCAATACACAAACAGGGTGTCCTTATCAGATAAATAGACCTTTGTTTTGCTGTAAAATGACTGCTTGATACCAGATACAGGAAGCTTATTACACACCTGTTCAAAGATCCTTGAATCGTAACTGCAAAAGGTTGAATCCCTCTGGTAATAGAAAATATGCTCATCTACCTGAAACTGCTTGAGTTGTTTCAGCGGTACCGTTTTGCTATACGTTCCGAAGATATCAAAGATCAATATGCCGGTTTCAGGGCAATTCAGGTATAAACGGTTGTTATGTTCCATCATATACGATGGTTCAATTTCCATTTGCAGTATTTGTTTCAGATTGCCTGTTGCCACCAGCTTATTCAAATGTTCATCAAACCTCATCAACTCATTGTTGGCTTTGTTGTATGCCCAAAAACCATTGTTTGCTGACATACATGCAAGATCTGTCTGCTCCAAACCCATTGCTTCCAAAGAAACAGCATCATTCTTTTGCGACAATTGATTGTCTAGAAACACAAGCTGTTGCTGATCCTTGTAGAACAACATGATGCGCAATGCATTGGTGGCATCCACAGATGTAATGGTGCCGAGTTTTTTATTGCTGTACCTTGTAAAATATTTACCATTGCTCAGATATTTGATGATCTCACCATCTTTGATCACGTAACAGTTACCCAAATTATCCACTGAGAAAAAATCATGGGTTCTCACGAGCAACACTTTCCCCTTATCACTTTGAAAGGAACAGGTAAAAAGCACAATCACAGTTGTGGTCAGATATTTAATGAAGTGTTTCACACACACGTATTTATTCTTAAGACCTCTTCGAGCACATCGCGTTTATTGCTTAAGCGGGGTACTTTGTACTGCCCGCCAAGTTTGTTGTTGGCCTTTAACCAATTATAGAAACTGTTAGCCGGCATTCTTCTCACCAAAGGCTCGTGCAATACAAAGTTATTATATCGTTTGGCCTCATAATCACTGTTCTGTTTTTTTAACGACTCATCCAAAAGAGCTACAAAAAAGTCAAAATTATTCGGTTCCCTTTCAAATTCAATGAGCCATTCGTGCGCTCCTGCCCCATCGCCCTTAAATACTGGCGCAAAAGTGTAATCCTTTACCAATGCATGTGTTTTCTCACAAGCCGCCGAAATGGAAGTGTCGGCAT
>DAISHL010000071.1:0-8219 GCA_036822555.1 Bacteroidota bacterium
CATGGTGCAGGCTTTGGTTCTAACCATGGAAAATCGTAAGTCGCGTCCTGTTGCTTATGCCTCTGTGAATGGCGCAGCGAACAGTTCGTGGTATAGCCGTTCAATGGGCTTATTAGGAACATTGATCTTGATGTTTCTGATCATTCACCTGAAGCATTTTTGGGTAGAAAGCAGATTTACTGATCATATTGCTCATAATGAGTATGAGAAGCTTCCAGGTCAGGAGACCTTATTCCGTGAAATGATGGAAGTGTTTGAAAATCCAATTGTAGTGCTGGTTTATGTGCTGGCCATGGTTTCATTGGCTTACCATTTGATGCACGGGTTTCAATCCGCTTTCCAAACATTAGGATTAAATCACCGTAAATACACTCCGCAGATCAAGAAATGCGGCATTATTTTCTCTGTGGTTATCTCTGTGTTATTTGCCGCAATGCCTGTAGCAATGCATTTGGGCTGGGTTAAGTAATTAATTTCGTTAAAAACTAAATAGTATAATAATATATGGCAACATCATCAAAATTAGATGCCAAAATACCTGAAGGGCCTCTGGAGCAAAAGTGGACAAAATACCGCAGTACCGTAGCCTTGGTTAACCCTGCCAATAAAAGAAGTTTAGAAGTGATCGTGGTTGGTTCCGGCTTGGCTGGTTCTGCTGCTGCCGCTTCCTTAGCAGAGTTAGGGTATAAAGTAAAAGTATTCTGTTTTCAGGATTCTCCACGCCGTGCGCATTCCATTGCTGCACAAGGTGGTATCAATGCAGCAAAGAATTACCAAAACGATGGTGACAGTGTTTACCGTTTGTTCTATGATACGATCAAAGGAGGCGATTACCGTGCTCGTGAGGCTAATGTTCATCGTTTAGCGGAAGTTTCTGGCAACATCATTGATCAGTGTGTGGCACAAGGTGTGCCATTTGCACGTGAATATGGCGGATTGTTGAGCAACCGTTCATTCGGTGGTACTCAGGTACAACGTACATTCTACGCGGCAGGTCAAACAGGTCAGCAATTATTATTAGGCGCCTACTCTGCATTACAACGTCAGGTAGGTATGGGTGCCGTTAAGTTATATGCACGCCATGAGATGCTTGATATTGTGAACATAGATGGTAAGTGCCGTGGTATCATTGCACGTGATCTTGTAAGCGGTAAACTTGAGCGTCACTTTGGTCATGCCGTACTATTGTGTACTGGTGGTTATGGCAACGTGTTCTTCCTGTCTACAAACGCCATGGGTAGTAACGTAACTGCTGCATGGAAGGCCCATAAAAAAGGTGCATTCTTCGGAAATCCTTGCTACACTCAAATTCACCCTACGTGTATCCCGGTGAGCGGAGATCATCAATCGAAATTGACCTTGATGTCAGAATCACTTCGTAATGATGGACGTATCTGGGTTCCAAAAAAGAAGGAAGATGCAGAAGCTATTCGTTCAGGTAAATTGAATCCAAATGACCTGAAAGAAGAGGATAGAGATTATTATTTGGAAAGAAGATATCCGGCGTTCGGTAACCTTGTTCCGCGCGACGTTGCTTCACGTGCAGCAAAAGAGAGATGTGATGCCGGTTTTGGTGTGAATTCAACAGGTCAGGCTGTGTATCTTGATTTCGCTTTCAATATGAAATACAAGTACGGTAAGATCGAAGCCACTAAAAAAGGTATCGAGAATCCTACGGAGGCGCAATTGGAAGAATTTGGTCATGCCGTTGTAAAGGAAAAATACGGTAACCTGTTTGATATGTATGAACAGATCACGGGTGTGAATCCATATAAGAATCCAATGCAGATCTATCCTGCGGTACACTACACCATGGGCGGGCTGTGGGTTGATTATAACCTGATGACCACTGTTCCTGGATTATATGCGTTAGGTGAGGCTAATTTCTCAGATCATGGTGCGAACCGTTTAGGAGCTTCGGCACTGATGCAAGGTTTAGCAGATGGATATTTTGTTATTCCATATACCATTGGAGCATATCTTGCCAATGAGATCCGCACGAAATCGATCCCTACAGACCATGAGGCCTTTGTGAAGGCAGAGCATGATGTTCAGGAACGCATCAATAAATTGATGAGCATTAAAGGAACCAAATCAGTGGATTATTTCCATAAGCGTTTGGGTAAAGTAATGTGGGATAAATGCGGAATGGCCCGTAATGCAGAAGGTTTAAAGTGGGCCATCGAAGAGATCAGAAAGATCAGATCAGAGTTCTGGATGGATCTTCGTGTAACAGGTGATGCCAATGAATTCAATCCTGAGTTAGAAAAGGCAGGGCGTGTTGCTGATTTCCTTGAACTTGGAGAACTGATGTGTAAAGATGCGCTTGAACGTAACGAGAGTTGTGGTGGTCACTTCCGTGAAGAGTTCCAAACTGAAGAAGGTGAAGCAAAACGGGACGATGATAAATTTGCTTACGTTGCTGCATGGGAAATGAAAGAAGTAGGCAACTGGGAATTACATAAAGAAGAACTGAAGTACGAAAACATTAAAATTGCTCAACGTAGCTATAAATAAAAAACATTTATCATGGGCGGAAATAGCGGAAAAACAATCAACGTCACTGTAAAAGTTTGGCGTCAGAAAAACAAGAACGACAAAGGTCGTTTTGAATCATATGACATGAAAGGTGTTTCAACCGACATGTCATTCCTTGAAATGTTCGATGTATTGAACGAACGTTTGATTAACGAAGGCAAAGATCCGGTTGCATTTGATCACGATTGTCGCGAAGGAATTTGTGGCATGTGCAGCATGTTCATTAACGGACGTCCACACGGTCCAAAACAAGGAGTTACCACTTGTCAGTTGCATATGCGCAGCTTCAACGATGGCGATACCATTGTTGTTGAACCATGGAGAAGTGCTGCATTCCCTGTTATCAAGGATCTTGCTGTAGATCGTGCTGCTTTTGACCGTATCATTGCAGCAGGTGGTTTCGTTTCAGTGAACACCGGTAATGCTCAGGATGCAAACAATATCCTGATCCCAAAGGACGATGCAGATGAGGCATTCAACGCTGCGGCATGTATTGGCTGCGGAGCATGCGTAGCAGCATGTAAGAACGCAAGTGCCATGTTGTTCGTTTCGGCAAAAGTTTCACAGTTGGCATTATTGCCACAAGGTAAAGTAGAAGCACAACAACGTGTGTTGAACATGGTGAAGCAAATGGATGCTGAAGGGTTCGGAAATTGTACAAATACCGGAGCATGTGAAGCAGAATGCCCTAAAGGAATCTCTTTAGAGAACATTGCGCGCATGAACCGTGAATATGTATTTGCATCAGCAAACGATAAGAAATAAGAGTAGTATTGATCAGTTAAAAGTCACATCGGAATACGATGTGACTTTTTTTTTGCTATATTGAACTGACGTAAAGATAATGATGACATGAAAGAAAGAATTGATATTAGAGGCATTGTCTGGTTTTTGGTTATTACCTTCTCCTTAACATATGCCGTAGAATTCTTACTGATCAGCAAGGGAGTTTCGCCGATCGTCTTTGGCTTGGGACAATATGTTGTTGCGGCGGTCATGTGGGTTCCTGGATTAGCAGCGCTTGTGACCGTTAAGTTCATCACCAAAGAAAATTTAAGTGTAGTAAAGATAAGATTTGGCAGTTGGAAAGGCTATGCTTCTTCAATGCTATTCATTCCACTTTGTTTCGTTTGTATCTATGGCCTCACTTATCTTTTCAATATGGGGGAGCCGGACTGGGGATTGAATACCTTGAAGAAGATATTTACAGATGGAGGAGTTGAGGTGCCTGCAATTCCTGATCCCTGGATCACTTGGATAGCCTTATATGCCTCTACTTTGTTTGTGGCACCTGTGCTTAATTCGGTGTTTGGATTTGGAGAGGAATTGGGGTGGAGAGGGTTTTTGTTGCCAAAATTATTGCCATTAGGAAAGGTTAAGGCCTATGTGATCCTTGGCATCATTTGGGGAGCGTGGCATTTCCCTCTGATCTGGGCTGGTTTCATGTATCCGGGACATCCCTATTTAGGAATGGTGATGTTCACATTGATGACCACGGTGTTCGGGGCGTATATGAATGAAATGACATTGAGGTATGATAGTTCTTTAATGGCCGGATGGCTGCATGGACTATTTAACAGCCAGAGATTGGGTATTTGGACCCTTCTGTTTCCTTCGGTGAATCCTTTTTTGGCGGTTTTTCAGGTGTAATAGGCTTATTAGTGTGGGTTTTGTTGTTGTTGTTTGTTATTAAACAACGTAAATCGAATTAGATATTTTTTATATTTTTAAGTATTAATTGAAATTATGAAGAGAATAGTAATTGCACTTGTTTTGATCTGTGGTATGTGGCCACTAATGTTTTCTCAAACCACTATTAATCTTTCTTGGTCGAAAGGTATGGGAGGCACTACATCCAATGACGAGTTAAACGGAATGCATGTTGATGCTTTAGGAAACATCTATATTGCTGGTAAAATTCAAGGCTTGGTGGATCTTGATCCGGGACCAGGAACGTATACGGTAGACCCGAATTACCCTCATGGTTTTTTTGCGAAGTATAATAGCAACGGTGGCTTAGTTTGGGCAACTTACTTTGATGGTGAAGGGCAATCAAACATTTATGGTATTGCTACCGATGCCGCAGGTGATGTTTACGTTGCCGGAGATTTCGAAGTTGCTCCCTTAGATTTTAATACTGCTTCGCCAGGAACAAATACGCTAGCTCCTGCCGATAAAGATGTTTTTATTGTAAAGTATACTTCTAGCGGAGCTTTTTCATGGGTAAGGGCAATTGGTTCACCCTCAGCAACGCTTCGAGTTTATAATTTAAAAGTGAATTCAGCGGGTGAAGTTGTTATTGCCGGAGATTTCAATCAGGACGTTACTGCACCAGTGAATTTTAATCCTGCTGGACCTTCTTTCACCATGCAACCATATGGTTATACAGATGCATACATCGCTAAGTACAGTTCTTCAGGCAATCTTGTATTTGCAGAACATATTGGCGGACCAAAAAATGATTACACCTGGGGTCTTGATTTGGACGCCTCAGATAATATCTATGTTACAGGTGTATATAAGGATACTGTATTTTATGGAGGAGCACCAGTCACAAATTCAGTAGTTGGTGATTTTCAGGAATTATTCACGGCAAAATATACATCAAACGGAAGTTTTGTTTGGGGGAAGAGTATTGGAGGGGCCTCAGATGACGGAGGATACAGGCTGAAAGTGATGAATAACAATGAGTTTATCGTTTCGGGATATATGTACAGTAACTCAATGGATGCAAATCCTTCCCCAACCGCAACCACAACGCTAAACAAAGTTAGTACTGCCACCAATTTTGATGTATTACTTTTGAGATTCAGTAATGCAACCGGCGACCTTGTATGGGCGAAGAATACAGGAGGAGATGGGTTTCTTATGCCATATGTTTTAAATGCAGATAACCAGGGAAATATATTCGTGGGAGGCTCTTTCCAAGGTATCATTGATTTCGATTTTGGAACGGCAGTACAGTCATATACCAGTACAAACCTTACTTTCAGGGATATATGTTTGTCAAAATATACAACAAATGGCGATTTTATCTTTAATTATCAAATGGGAGATGGAACAGGGCCTAATGAAGCTTACCAAGTGTACATCTCTCCTACAAATGAGATTGTTTTAGGTGGTGGATATTCTACACCTGTAGACTTCGATCCTTCTCCTGCGTCTAACTCCTTAACGTTATATGGAGGCAGAGATATTTTCTTTAATAAATACAACCAGTGTATAGCGCCAGACACTCCAACACTGTCTGTAACGTCAACCACTATTTGTGCGAATACTACGGCAACCCTCTCCATTACAGCAGGGAATTTGAATTCAGCAACCAATTGGGTTTGGTCTCAGGGCTCATGTGGCAGTTCTACTATTGCCGTTGGAACCACTGCCACTGTTTCACCTACATTTCCAACAACCTATTATGTTAGAGGTGAAGGAGGATGTATCACTCCTACGTCATGTGCCAGCGCATCTGTTTCTGTTCAGGCGCTTAAAGACATCACCGGTAGCGTTACAACATCCTTGAATCCTGTGGCCGGTCTTGTGATCTTATACAAATATGAAGGCCCGCTTGAGAAATGGGATTCAGTAACGTATCAGAACATACAGCCGAATGGCACATTCACAATGACCACTGTATTTACAGGAAGTTATGTGTTAATGTGTGAGCCTTCATCTGCAAGTTTGCAAACAACATATTCTCCAAATGCCATCGGATGGAAGGGCGCTCAGGTGTTTGGTCATGGGTGTTTGAACCAAACAACAAAGAATATTGATGTTCAACCTTTGGTAAATATCGGAAGCGGGCCGGGAGTGCTAGCAGGTAAAATTGTGGAGGGTATAGGTTACGGACTCAAAGGAGCGGATATTACAGCACCAGGAAATCCAATCAGGGGAATGACTGTAAAAGGTGGCAGAAACCCTGGCGGAGATATTGTAGCCCAAGGAAAGACCAACGCTGCCGGGGAATACACACTATCTAATTTCCCATTGAATACGAATGGAGAGTCCTATTTCCTGATCGTTGATATCCCTGGCTTGGATACCAATGGAACCTACAGATGCGCTGTGATCACAGGAAGTACACAGTATACCGATTTGGATTTTGTTGTTGACAGTATGTACATACATCCGATCCTAAACTTTGTTGGTGTTCAGGAGATCATTATGGACGATCAATTGATCAAAGTATACCCAAATCCTTCAACCGGAAAATTCACAGTTCAGTTAGATCTAAAAGAAAGTGCTGAGGTATTGATACTCGTATGTGATGTTCTTGGGAAATAAATCTATAGCACCGCACACTTCCTATCAGACGGCGAGGAGAAGAATGAGATACAACTTATGGACAAAAAGAATGGGGTGTATTTTGTTACCTTGTCTTTAAATGGTCGTGAAACACGATTTAAACTGATATTAGCGAAGTAAGAATTAAAGTCTTATACCGATCACCAATACATCGTCAACTTGTTCAAGATTATCTTTCCATAATCTGAAGGAGTTGGCGATGTTTGTTTTTTGATCCTTCATTGGGCTCTCAATATTCTCCTTGATCAAATTTTGCATGTTCGATAACATGAATTTTTTCCCTTTCGGTCCACCGAACTGATCTGCAAAACCGTCACTAAAGATGTAAAAGGTATCACCACTTTCGTAGGAGATCTCGTGGTTCTGATATTCTCTCTTATCTTCCAGTTCAAGGCCTCCAATAGGTTGCTTTGTTGGTTTAATGATCTCGATTTCGTATGCCTTATTTTTTCTGAACAACCATAAAGGTCTGTTCGCGCCAGCGTATTCAATGCGTTTTTGTTGAAGGTCAATAGCACATAGAGCAATGTCCATGCCATCTCGGCGTTCACTTTCTTTATTGTTCTGATTCAAAGCAATCTTAACACCTTTGTGCAATTCCAAAAGTATGTCACCTGGTTTGGAAATGTTCCTTTGATTGATGATCTCGTGCAGCAGGTTGTTTCCAACAATACTCATAAAGGCTCCGGGCACACCATGTCCTGTACAGTCAGCAGCGGCAATATAATGGATGTTGTTGTGTTCAGAGTGCCAGAAGAAGTCGCCACTCACAATGTCCTTTGGCAAGTATAAAATAAACGAATCGGTGAACGCATTTTCTGTTTCAGCCAAAGACGGTAGCAAGGCTTCCTGAATGTTCTTGGCATACTTGATACTATCAGTGATCTCAATGTTTTTATTTTCAATTTCTGCCTTTTGCTGGATCACTTCTTTGTTGATCACTTCAACTTTTTCTTTTTCTTCACGCAACTCTTTTGTGCGCTCATTAACAATGCCCTCTAGTTTTTCTTTGTCCTTTTTAAGTTTGTTGGTCTTAATGTAGTTGTAAGCGAATACACTGCTTACCAGTACTATTGTACATGAAATATAGAACCACCATGTGTTATACCAGGGAGGATTCACAGTAAACACAAATGTACTTGGGTTCTTATTCCACAAACCTTCATTATTGCAAGCCTTTACCATTAGGGTATATGTTCCCGGAGGAATGGAGGAGTAGGTTACCTCATTTTTTGAATCTTCAGGTGTCCATTCATTGTCCAGCCCCTCCATTTTAAATTTATATTTCACTTTTTAAGGAGCAATAAGGCTAATACCAGTAAATATAAATGTGAGGTTGTTTTTTGAATGTGGTAAAACAAGTTGGTTAGGCAGTAGCG
>DAISHL010000072.1:0-8136 GCA_036822555.1 Bacteroidota bacterium
GTAATTGTTTGTAACGCGGAAAATCAATTTCCAACAACACCACATTCTTCTTCGCCCATTCAATAAATGAGGGTTTGCTGAATACATCTGCCTGTAATTTTTTACACCAGTAACACCAGTCGCTGCCGGTAAAAAAAGCAAAGATCGGTTTATTGCTTTTTGTAGCGATCTCATTCGCTTTCAGCAGATCTGTTTGCCAATCCAGAGCTTCCGTGGTAGCATGTTGGCCATTAACAACCGAAAAAAGGAACAAATTCAAAATGGTGATAAAAAACAGTGCTCTCATAGTTTAAATATTTATATGAATGTAACCATATTTCCAAAGCAGGAAAAGCACAACACCTGTAATAAATGCTAAAAAGATCACAATAGGAATGAAAGGTCTCTTCTTTTTGGTGAAAGGATCATTCAGATTGATCTTTGCACCTTTTGGAAGATCTGCCAAATGAGTTAAGGTATTACCAAAATGTATATTCACAATGGCTCTGGCATTTATGGCCCACCCATTCGCATCCAGAATAGGGGCGAGGTTACGTTTTCTTAATTTTAAGAAAGCCATGATCATGGCTGGACCTGAGATCAGTAATAATAAGCCAAGCAATGCAAAAGGCATCTTCCACCATTGTAATCCTAAAAAGCCAGCAACGGCAGAGGCAATGGCTGTTCCAATAGCACCAAGTGCCAAACTAATAGCGGCAAAGATCCCTACAAATTTACCAATGTCAAATGGTTGTGCAGGTGGTTTGGGCGCTGCAGCCTGATCTGACTTAACAGGAATAGATTCAATGGATTTGCTCATGTCTTCTGTAACCTTACTGTCCTGAGATGCTGCCACTTTATTGATCTGCGTCTCAATAAAATTCGAAACTTTTCTGTAAGGAGAGAAGAAAGCTTGACGTATACTTATTGGATTGTCTATGATCTTTACTACTGTAGCGTCCCAGTCTTGACCGCTTCGGGCGTAGAACAATGCATTTCTTCCTACAACTAAATTATCTTTATCTCCATTGGTTAGGGCAGCCACGATGGTCATTTTTTCATTGGTGGCTCTGCATGTGCAATCACAATACATCAGGTACATGCCGCTGGATGCAGCCATGGTATTATGTTTGGCCATATCGGTCACCTTAATGCAAAGGTCACAGCTGCGTTGATCGATGTACAAGGTGCCGGCCTGAAAGATAGCCTTTGAGCCGGGTGAATAGAAGTCGAAGAAGGTCACAAAATTCTTCAGTAACTTAAAGAGATCCCTATGGTATCGCACCAATTGATCCACTAGAATGATGCTGTTGGCTTCTTTTTCAACTTCCTTATCCTTTTTGATCAATTCGTTCAATTGAGCGATATGCTCAGAATTTAAGATCTCGCGAACTCTTTCCAAGCCAAGACTCTCAACTTTATCGCCTGCCTTTTCATTGATCCAACTTTCATACACTGAAAATTTACCAACTATGGTTTGCCATTCTGTTTCAGTTAGCACATCTTTCTTACCGAATAATGGTATGACAATGGTCTCATAAAAGGCTTTGAACTTTGTTTCCCAAGCCGGATTGATGCCGCTTTGTAGAGGCATTGGTTTGCCTGATTCTATCTTTGCCAAAGGGTAACCGGCAATTTCAGGGAGACAATCAATAAGATCACGGTTGGTGATTGCTTCCAGTCTGCCATTGATGCCATTCAGGATCTTGATCGATTCCTGGTCGAACGTAGCCAACTTACATCGTAAATAAAAATCATCGATCTTATTCTTTAACTCAATATATAACCCATGAGCTGCTGCTGTTGTTTCACCAAATGGCAAGATATTAGCGATGTCTGATTCTTTTTTATGCTGCCATGTATGGTATTTGTTGCACTGTTTGGCAAACTTTTCAATTATATCGCTATCAATGCCATCCTTTCCACCTCGATCTGGTTTCGTTCCAATACATTCTCCTATCTCTTTTATCAGTTTCTTCAGATGAGAATCAGTGGTTGAATCTTCGGTTATAATACCATCTCCGTTGAATGGTGAATTCGCAAATATCTTTTGAATGTCTGAAGTTTGTTCTACGCTTAGAGATCTTGCGTTCTCCTGACCTAGATTCTTCAGTATGATCTTTGCAGAGGACAGCAACTCCTTTCCGGCTTCAGTTTGATCATTGATATAATCGAGAAGAAAAGTGTTCTCTTCCTTTAACAATACATTGGCATCCTTTAGAACAGAAATGATCCAATTCACTGCCTCAATGATCTCCGGTACCCGTATTTGTCCATCCTTATCTTTATCAATCAGATCAAGGGTTCTATGGTCGATCTCTAATCCATTCACGGGACAGCTTAATGCAGTCCATAATTTTTGGTCAAGTTCTTTCAGATGTTTCAGGTCCTCACCTGATTCAAGATTTACGCGCTTAACTCCACCAACAGTGGAAAAACTCCATATATGTGCCATAGAAATTATTTAATGAATAAAAATACCAACAAATTTTAATACGTTGAGAATGTTAATATTGACATTCCTGCAATCTTATGAAAAGTAAATTAGATACCAATGTCAGAAGTACCTGGATATAGTGTAGAATCAATGATAAGACCCTTTTTATCATAGGTCTTCCAAACTCCTGCTTTCTTGCCATAGATGTAAGTGCCTTCCTGGTGTATATACTTGCCAATTCTGCTTCCTTCATTCGGATCACCGTTGTTCTTCTTTTTCATGGATTCATGAATGAACTCATAATGGATCCAATGACCATGTTTTGTGCCATCTGCAAAGCTTTTGTTAATGGTATCTCCTGTTATATTTAACTCATAAGAGGCTATGCAGCCATGGTCTTGAATTTCTGTACTGTCCTTTCCTTCTTTTGAATAATTATTGGCATTGGATGAGCCGCTGTTACAGCATGTGCATAAAGCAATAATTCCTGAAATAAGCAGTATATGTAAGCATTTTGAATATAAGCTCATGTACTAAAGATAATAAAAGATCGTCTGTTAATTTATTAATTTGAATAAGGGTTTAATTGCGTTCTTTTATGGATTCATTCATGTAATCTCAGGTATAAAATTATACGTAAATCCATCTCATTTTGTATCTTTGCCGTCAATATGGAAAAAAGAGTTAGAGTACGTTTTGCACCTAGTCCAACCGGTGGTTTACACATGGGTGGCGTTAGAACAGCTTTATTCAATTATTTGTTCGCTAAAAAGCATGGAGGAGATTTCATCCTACGAATTGAAGATACAGATCAGACACGCTTTGTAGAAGGTGCTGAGGAATATATTGTAAATGCATTGAAATGGTGCGGTATCTCACCAAATGAAGGTGTAGGTTTTGGCGACGGGCCTCATAAGCCTTACCGTCAAAGTGAACGCAAAGAACTTGGGATCTATAGAAAGTATGCCGATAAGTTAATTGAAAGCGGCCACGCATATTATGCATTTGACACGTCTGAAGAACTTGAGGAAATGCGTAAAAGATTGGAAGCTGCCAAAGTTGTGGCTCCACAATATAACGCAGTCACTCGTCAGAATATGCGCAATAGTTTAACCTTAAGTCACGAAGAGGTTGATAGGTTGATCAAAGAAGGAAAGCCTTATGTGATCCGCTTAAAGGTACCGCGCAATGAGGAGATCAGATTTCATGACATCATCAGAGGATGGGTTGTGGTGAACTCATCTCAGGTGGATGACAAGGTATTATTGAAAAGTGATGGAATGCCAACATATCATTTGGCGCATATTGTGGATGATATTGAAATGCAGATCAGTCACGCCGTTAGAGGTGAAGAGTGGTTACCAAGCGCTCCGGCACATATTCTGATCTACAGGTATCTTGGACTGGAAAATGACATGCCTAAATTGGCACATTTGCCTTTGATATTGAATCCTGACGGGAATGGAAAGATCTCCAAACGCGAATCCCGGTTCCCTGTATTTCCTCTAAGTTGGAAGGATCCACGCGAAGCGGAGCCATTCATTGGTTACAAAGAAGCTGGTTATTTTCCTGAGGCATTTGTGAATATACTAGCATTGCTTGGTTGGAATCCAGGTAATAACGAGGAAGTTTTTACGCTTGAGGAACTCGCTCAATTATTCGATTTTGAGCGCGTTAACAAAAGTGGAGCAAAATTTGACCCTGAAAAGGCAAAATGGTTCAACCAGCAATACTTGCGTAAAAAGTCTGATTCAGAGTTGGCAGAATTATTCAAGCCTACTTTAATTGAAAAAGGGTATAAGGATCTTGATCAGAAATTCATTGAGGAATACTGTAAACTAGTAAAGGAAAAAGCTCAGTTTGTTTACGAGTTCTGGCAATACGGATGCTTTATTTTGGAAGCACCTACAAGTTATGACGAGAAAGTGATCCAAAAGAAATGGAATGCAGACGTGAAAGGCTTATTCGAAAAACTTACAGAGAGATTAGCAAGTGTTCAAAAATGGGCCTCACAGGTATTACATGATGTATTCAATTCTGCAAGCGCCGAGCTTGGGAAATTAGACATGCAAGTGATGCGTGTGCTCGTGACCGGTGTAGCTGGAGGCCCTCAGTTGTTTGATATGATGGCACTCATTGGAAAAGAGAAAGTTCTTGATAGACTTAAACAAGCCCTCTTTAAATTATAGTTGAGATTATTATCCACATATCTGATCCTGTTTGCCTTTTTGTTTCAAATTGGAAATAGATTATATGTATTGGTCAATTTTAAACTTAATCAGGATTATATTGCCGAGAATCTTTGTGAGAAAAAGGATGAACCTGAAAGTTGTTGTGAAGGTAGTTGTCATTTGACCCAAGAACTGAATAAGGTTGAAGAAGCTGAAGAAAAATCACCTTTGAATACAAAGGATCAGTCAAAGAAAGAAAAAACAGAGGAATGGCAACTATACTCATTCGTTTCTTTTTTTAAACTCATGAGAATTGAAGAATTCGGTCTCAGAATAAGAATAATTAACCAGCCTCAAACCTTAAGTGGTTATCCGGTTATTATCGATCATCCACCTTCATACGCCTTATCATAAAAATGCTTCAATAATTATATTGAAGAGGTGTTATTATCGTTTTAGACGTTGAATTTTCTATTTATTTTATTTACGCATAAGTAAACATGAACTTATTGCTTTTATTGGTTTTGTTTCTGATCGTGGTCATATTTAACTATTACCTTGATATAAGAAAAATAACAAAACAAATGAGTCGTACAGACGACTCAAAAATTAAAAACTATTTTATTAAACATTAATTCAAATTATCATGAAAAAAATATTTTTAGCACTTTCGCTTGTTTCTTTAACATTTGTTGCTTGTATAAAAGATCCTGTTGAACAAACTCCAACACCAACGCCAACTCCTGCAGCCACAACTGGCTCATTAAAAATGGAGTTTGAGGCCATTGCCGATTCAACAGCACTTGTGTTTGACACGAAGAATTACATCAACGCAAATCAAGATACCTTCACAGTTTCAATGTTCAAATACTATGTAAGCAATGTAGTATTAACAAAGAGTGATAATAGCACTCATACAGTTACCGGTGGATATTATTTGGTTGATCACAGAACAACCGGATCAAACATCATTACATTCACCAATGTGCCTGTTGGCAGTTATAAATCAGTGAAGTTCCTACTAGGTGTTGATTCATTGCGTAATGTTTCAGGTGCACAGGAAGGCGCATTAGCCGTTTCAAACGGAATGTTCTGGAGCTGGAATTCAGGTTACATCTTTGCGAAAATGGAAGGGAATTCCTCGAAATCACCTGCAAGTGGCAATAAATTAATGTTCCATATTGGCGGTTTCAAAGGCACGTCAAATGCACTTAGAACAATCAATATTGCTTTCGGTTCAGAAACAGCAAATGTTTCAGGAACAGTAACACCTGAGCTCCACTTGACTGCAGATATACAAAAGTTCTTTAAAGGGACAAATATTATTTCATTTGCAACGGTTAATACTGTGCATATGCCTGGCGCAAATGCAATGAAAGTTGCGGATAATTACAGCCAAATGTTCACATTAGAGCATATTCATAATTAATTCAACTGAAGGGGGCATAAGCCCCCATTTTAAACTTCTATGAGAACAAATCTAATTTGGATAGGTATACTATTTAACACCACGTTGCTGGCGTGCGATGTTTGCGGTTGTTACATGGGCATTTTGCCATACGACAACCAAAGCAGCATATCATTTATGCACAGGTACAGAGTTTTCAATGGATACCGCAATTATCAACACCACTATCGGTACTTTCCTGATGGAGCCTACAAAACAGCCCATGGAAGTCATCCTGCTGATACTACAATCACTAAAAATTATTCAAGTAAGGATTATGAAAGTTTCAAGGTGTATGAATTAAGAGTTAAGTATTTCATACATAAAAGAATTGAACTCAATGGGATCATCGGTATCAATTCTAATAGAAGTAAAGAGGATAGTATGACTTACCGACACACTGGTTTGGGCGACCCTAGTTTCTTTATTGGGTATCATCTTATTCAGCCATCACTTGAATCCCAGTTCAAACATCGTTTAATTGGTGGGGTAGGAGTAAAGATCCCCTCAGGCAACTACTATGCTAAAACCTCTGAAGGAATTCGTTTACCCTACTTAATGCAACCCGGCACAGGAAGTGTCGACTATTTTACTTATGTGAACTATGTTCTTGGGATAAAAAAATTAGGACTTTCGACAACATGTAATTTCAAATACAACGGCACTAATTTTTACCATGAACGTATGGGTAACAGTATAACCAATTTTACAAGTTTATTTTATAAGTACTCAGGTAAACAAATAGCTGTTATACCTTCTCTAGTGATGTATTATGAGTTTACAAAGGGACTCTATCAACATCATGAATTTGTAAATGGCACCCGGATGAATGAATTGATGCTGGGTATAGGAACAGATATTTATTATAAGAATTTTGGGATCAGTTTTTCAGCTCAAAGAACCTTGATGCAACAAACAGTACCTGAAAATCTGAGATCTGTAGGAAGATTGACAGTTTCTTTGAATTACAATTTCAATCAACGAAAGTATTTGATAAAATGATCAACGCTTCAGATCGTTGATCAGATTCTGAAATTCAGGTTTCAGGACATTAATAGAACCAAAGGCCACACCAAGATTGATCTCTTTTTTCAGATGGTGTGGTCTTTTGTGTATCTTGAAGTCTTTTGGTGAAAAGGAGATCCCGAAGTTCAACGTATAATTCTCAAGCACATTCTCCACAATTCGTTGCTGTTTTATTTGATTTCCTTCGGCCGACCTGAATGCCGTTATATCAGCAGTAATGTCTTGCTTTGTATCATTGAAGTAAAGAGAACCGGAGACATGGATCGTTTTTGAATTGTTGATCGCAATGGCAAGCTATTCTTCCTTTTTTATTTGAGCCACAAAATACAAATTAGTGCCTTTGAGATCGTCCATCCAGTCATCCAGAGTATCTTTTCCTGTTTTTGATCTGGTAAGGTCCAGTTTAAAGATCATCTCATTGCTGCTTTCATCGTAAAATAAATATCCAAGTTGACTAACGGCAAAACAATTGGTTTTTTGAAAACAGGTTTGAATGTACACAGGGCTGGTGATCACTGCCTGGCTGTATCCCTTATTTGTCAATGTCAGAACAAGGGTTATAATTAACAGAATGTGTTTCATGGTCATTATTTAATGATTATTCGGCCCATAAGGGCGTTCAATTTCTTTTTGCTCTGCTCAAGTTTCAGTATCTCTGATTGTATCTGAATGGCTTCTTCAAAATCTTTCCCTTTTAATTCCTCTTTTAATTCAGAGAGATGTTCGGTAAGTTTCTTATCCTTTAAACTCAATAAGAAATGATCCACAGCCTTTCTTACTTCATTTCGCTCGTCATTGATGTAAACGCCGAATTTTGTCCATTTCTCGCTTAAATTATAATTGATCTGAGCATTATTGATAGCAAATGTGCTGATCGCCGGATTTTGATGTTGCACAAAGTAATTGATCAATGGCAATCTATCGTTACTCATTTCGTGAGAAAACTCATCGAGTATCATCTGATGGATAGGGTCTTCAAAAATGATCTAATAATTCAATAATTAAATGATCGTGTATTCCGCAATGGTAATATAAAAATGATGTGAGTTCATATCTGAATCATAGACAAATGAGGT